>NZ_NFJA01000050.1:0-27873 GCF_002159615.1 Bacteroides sp. An279 | reverse complement strand
AAACCGTACGGTTTCCATATCGAGAACGTACGGTTTTCAATTGGAGAACGTACGGTTTTGATATGGAAACCATAAAAGGATGATGCCTGGATTGATAATATAATCCAATTCCAATTGGAAATCCCAATTATTTTAATGGCTTTTGGAATTTGATTATAATGCCCATAACATTATTCTTGGATTAATTCAAAACAGTTTCTAAAAAACTCAAATCGTTCTAACTCAGGTCTTTGCAAGTCCTGCTTTACCTTTTGTATCTGCCTGTTTCCACTCAGGCTTGTAACCGCGCCGGCTACTGACGGATTGTTTGTAAACGGTTGATTTATAGGAATGTATTCGAATTGCATTAGGATTTGTTAACTAAATGTGCCGGATATGTGCCGGTTTTGTAGTCAGGAAATTGCGCTAAAACGGGCATAAAAAGATGTATAAACAGCCTTAATGGAAATGTTTGGGACTATATTTTGTCACGAAAAATGGACATTAATAAAGTTTAACTTATCCTTTTTGAATGTTCCGAAGAAGGTTCCTTCTTAACCATGCGCTGTATGAAATTGTGCATTTTGTATATGCCATGTAGTAGAGACGATGTGCACATCGTCTCTACAGAAACAGTGCGAAATGTTCAATGAACTGATTATTTTATGGAAAGAATACACATTATCTGATTGAATTTAAAGAATTATTTCCGTAATCGCTTGTGTTATCTCAATAAATCTTCTAATTTTGCATCGTGTAACAGACCGTACTGGAGGATATTTTAGTTCAAACAATTAAATAATTTAAATTCAATCATTTATGTGGTTAAGTAATTCATCTATTGGAAGGAAAGTGGTGATGAGCGTAACAGGTATCGCCCTTGTCCTGTTTCTTACATTTCACATGTTGATGAACCTTGTTGCACTGTTTTCGGCGGAAGGTTATAACACAGTATGTGAATTCTTGGGTACTAACTGGTACGCTTTGATAGGTACCTTGGCGTTAGCTGCCTTGTTTGTAATTCACATCGTTTACGCTTTCTGGCTGACGATGTTGAACCGTGCCGCACGTGGTAACGAACGTTATGCGGTGAGTGCAAAGCCTAAAACTGTGGAATGGGCTTCTCAGAACATGTTGGCTTTGGGTGTGATTGTCATCCTGGGCTTGCTGTTGCACTTGTTCAACTTCTGGTACAACATGATGTTTGCCGAATTGATAGGCAATCCGATGATGGGCGGTCTGGAAGCAACCGACGGTTACGGTTACATTGTGCAGACTTTCTCTAATCCGGTATTCTTCGTTCTGTACATCGTTTGGTTGTGCGCTTTGTGGTTCCACTTGACTCATGGTTTCTGGAGCTCTATGCAGACATTAGGCTGGAACAACACCATCTGGATCAACCGTTGGAAGTGCATCTCTAACATTTATTCTACGATTATCGTGCTGGGCTTCATGCTGGTTGCGGTAGTATTTTTTGTGAAGAATTTATAATGTAGGCACTAGGTTACAGGTACTAGGTACTAGGTTACAGATACTTTATATTAAGGATGAAAAAACCTAGTCAACTAGTCAACTAGTTCCTAGTCAACTAAAAAAGAAAACAATTATGGCTAATATACTCGACTCTAAAATTCCTGAAGGTCCGATAGCTGAAAAATGGACCAACTATAAAGCTCACCAGAAACTGGTGAACCCCGCCAACAAACGTCGTTTGGATATCATCGTGGTAGGAACCGGTCTTGCAGGTGCTTCTGCAGCCGCTTCTTTGGGCGAAATGGGCTTCCGTGTGTTTAACTTCTGTATTCAGGATTCTCCGCGCCGCGCTCACTCTATCGCTGCTCAAGGTGGTATCAATGCTGCAAAGAATTATCAGAACGATGGCGACTCTGTATATCGTCTGTTTTATGATACTGTAAAAGGTGGTGACTATCGTGCACGTGAGGCAAACGTTTATCGTTTGGCTGAAGTTTCGAACAACATCATCGACCAATGCGTGGCTCAGGGTGTACCTTTCGCACGCGAATATGGAGGTCTGCTGGCAAACCGTTCGTTCGGTGGAGCACAGGTGTCACGTACATTCTATGCCAAAGGACAGACCGGACAGCAGTTGCTGTTGGGCGCTTACTCGGCATTGAGCCGCCAGGTAGGTGCAGGCACAGTCAAGCTGTACACTCGCTATGAAATGGAAGATGTGGTAATCATCGACGGCCGTGCCCGCGGTATCATTGCCAAGAATCTGGTAACCGGTAAACTGGAACGTTTTGCTGCACATGCTGTAGTTATCGCTACCGGTGGTTACGGTAATACTTACTTCTTGTCTACCAATGCGATGGCATGTAACTGCTCGGCTGCAATGGCTTGCTACCGTAAAGGCGCGTTCTTCGCTAATCCGGCATACGTGCAGATTCACCCGACTTGTATTCCGGTACACGGCGACAAGCAGTCTAAGTTGACTTTGATGTCTGAATCGTTGCGTAACGACGGACGTATCTGGGTTCCGAAGAAGCTGGAAGATGCCAAGGCTTTGCAGGCTGGTACTAAGAAAGGCAGTGACATTCCGGAAGAAGACCGCGACTATTACCTGGAACGCCGTTATCCGGCATTCGGTAACTTGGTTCCGCGTGACGTTGCCAGCCGTGCGGCTAAGGAACGTTGTGACCACGGTTTCGGTGTCAACAATACCGGCTTGGCTGTATTCCTCGACTTCTCTGAAAGTATCGAACGTCTGGGATTGGATGTAGTGCGCCAGCGTTACGGAAACCTCTTCGATATGTACGAAGAAATCACCGATGTGAACCCGGGCAAATTGGCAAACGAAATCAACGGCGTGAAATATTACAACCCGATGATGATTTATCCGGCTATCCACTACACCATGGGTGGTATCTGGGTAGACTACGAATTGCAGACTACCATTAAGGGTCTGTTTGCTATCGGCGAATGTAACTTCTCCGACCACGGTGCAAACCGTCTGGGTGCTTCTGCCTTGATGCAAGGACTTGCCGATGGTTACTTTGTATTGCCTTACACCATCCAGAACTATCTGGCAGACCAAATCACTGTTCCCCGCTTCTCTACCGACTTGCCGGAATTTGAGGAAGCAGAAAAGGCTGTCCAGGCTAAGATTGACCACCTGATGGGAATCCAGGGCAAACGCTCGGTAGATTCTATCCACAAGGAATTGGGCCACATCATGTGGGAATATGTAGGTATGGGACGTACCGAAGCTGGTTTGAAAACTGCTTTGACCAAACTGAAAGATATCCGCAAGGAATTCGAAACCAACTTGTTCATTCCGGGCAAGAAAGAAGGTCTGAACGTAGAATTGGATAAGGCAATCCGCTTGAACGACTTCATCACCATGGGTGAACTGATTGCATACGACGCATTGAACCGTAACGAATCGTGCGGCGGTCACTTCCGTGAAGAATATCAGACCGAAGAAGGCGAAGCCAAACGTGATGATGCCAACTATTTCTATGTATCTTGCTGGGAATACCAAGGCTCGGATGATAAAGCTCCGGTTCTCTACAAGGAACCGCTGGTTTACGAAGCGATTAAAGTTCAGACAAGAAATTATAAGAGTTAATTAATTTCAGTTGACAAGGTACGAGTTGACTAGTTGACTAGGTTTTAAATAGTATAAGCTTATGAGAACCCATAAAGAATTGGTCGTTTGGCAGAAAAGTATGGAAATGGTCAAGTGTCTTTACTTGGTAACTCAGGCTTTCCCTAAAGAAGAAATATATGGAATCACTTCCCAAATGCGCCGTGCTGCCGTATCGATTCCGTCAAATATTGCGGAAGGATTCGGCAGAGGGTATGATAAAGAGTTGATTCATTTCCTATATATGGCTTTAGGATCCGCATCAGAATTGGAAACGCAGCTTCTTATTTGTAAGGATATTGCATATATTTCGGATGCACAATATCAAGAGCTGGACAGCATGAACAGTGAAATAATAAAAATGTTGACGGCTTTGATAAACAAACGTAAGTCATTTGTATTTTAAACCTAGTTACCTGGTATCTGGTACCTAGTAACCTTAAAAATAAAAACAATGGATAAAAATATATCATTTACGCTGAAAATTTGGCGTCAGAACGGACCGAAGGAAAAAGGTCATTTCGATACATTCCAGATGAAAGATATCCCGGGCGATACTTCGTTCCTGGAAATGCTGGATATCTTGAACGAGCAGTTGGTTGAGTCTGGTAAAGAACCGGTAGTATTCGATCACGATTGCCGTGAAGGTATCTGCGGTATGTGTTCTCTGTATATTAACGGACATCCGCACGGACCTGCAACAGGTGCTACTACCTGCCAGCTCTATATGCGCCGTTTCCACGATGGCGATGTCATTACCGTTGAACCGTGGCGTTCGGCTGGTTTCCCGGTTATCAAAGACTTGATGGTAGACCGTACGGCTTACGACAAGATCATGCAGGCTGGTGGTTTCATCAGTGTACGTACAGGCGCTCCTCAGGATGCCAATGCTATCCTGATTCCGAAACAAGTGGCTGACGAAGCGATGGATGCTGCTTCTTGTATCGGTTGTGGCGCATGTGTAGCTGCTTGTAAGAACGGTTCGGCAATGCTGTTCGTATCAGCAAAGGTTAGCCAGCTGAATCTGTTGCCGCAAGGTAAACCGGAAGCTTTGCGCCGTGCGAAAGCCATGATTGCCAAGATGGACGAACTGGGCTTCGGTAACTGTACCAATACCCGTGCTTGTGAAGCTGAATGTCCGAAGAACGTTTCGATCAGCAACATCGCTCGTTTGAACCGCGACTTCATCAAGGCAAAACTGAAAGACTGATGATTTTTAGGTGCCAGAGGCTAGGTGACTAGGTATTAGATACTAGTTGACTAGGTACTAGATACTAGGTACCAGGCACTGGATATTTGGCGGGTTGACAAGTTGATAAGGATTTAAATCCAAGTCTTCTTGTCAACTCGTTTTTTATGAATGTCCGGGAGCTATGCAAAAGAATTTTAAACTATTTGTAATATCCTTGTATAATGTTGGAAGAATCAAGCTGAATGACTATATTTGCAAAGTGATTTTTTTCATAGTATTAGATTTAAGGTTAACAAGGTTGGGAGAAAGCGTTCTCCCATTTTTTTTGTTCTTGGGAACAGTTTCTGAATATCTGCAAAATGCCAATGGTATGAAAAGGAGTTATGCTCGCTTTGCTCACAGGAGTTAAAGGACAATGGTTCTGTTAGGGTTTCCATTAGTAAAAGTATTGGCTTCTCACTCCCTTTAACTCCCTGAAATAACTCCTTGTCTTGAAATTATCCGCTGTTTACAACTTGTTAATTTACCCCTCCCTATTTGTTAATGTGTTTTAAAAATTAAACACTCGTATCTTAAATATATTTGTATTTAGTAATTAATTGCTACATTTACCCCGTTTTGATAGAGGTTCGATAGAGATTAAAAAAGTTCAGTATGAGATTACTAATTGTAAGTATTTGTCTGGTCGTGGCAAGTCTTACCGCATCTGCACAGAATGTGGTAGTAAAGACTAATTTATTATACGACATAACCGCAACAGCAAATCTTGGTATAGAATTTAAAGTGGCTCCGAAATGGACTGTAGACATATCGGGGAATCTCAATGCATGGACTTTCAGCGATAATAAGAAATGGAAACACTGGGTGCTGCAGCCCGAAGCACGCTATTGGCTGTGCGAACGTTTTAACGGACATTTTGTCGGTGCGCATCTTGTAGGCGGCATCTATAATATGGGAAACTGGAATACAGACTTTACTTTCCTGGGTACCGATTTCGGACAGCTGAAAGAACACCGCTACGAAGGCTGGCTGGTAGGGGCAGGCATAGCCTACGGATACCACTGGATGCTGGGCAGGCATTGGAGTGTGGAGGCTGAGATAGGCATCGGATATGTCTATACTCAGGCAGATAAGTACGAGTGTCCGCGCTGCGGAGACCAGCTGGAGGACAATAAGCCGCACCATTACGTGGGGCCTACCAAGGCGGCTATCAATCTGATTTATGTATTCTAACGGAAGAGGAGACAGCAATCTATGAAACGAAAAGCTTATGACATAATGCCTTATTTATTCTTCGGCAGCCTGTTCCTGTGGCTGGCAATGCCTTTGGCACAGGCGCAGCAGCCTCAAGGCAGTGTGCGGGTCGACAGCATACAGATAAGCCGTGCGCGCGACAGTGTGCGTATCGCTTTCCGCGTCAGCCTCGACAGTTTGGAGGTGCGTTCCAATCGTTCGGTGGTGCTTCAGCCTTTCTTTAAGGGCGAAGGGGGCGACCGTTGGCTGCCCGCCATCGAAGTGATGGGGCGCAAGCGTTACCTCTACTACCTGCGCAACGACTCGCTCACTTATGCCGGTGCTCCTTGCCGCGTGGTGAAGCGCGATAAGGCGGTAGCGCAACGGTTGGATTATCAGACGGCGTTGGCATACGAACCGTGGATGGAAGGAGCTTCCCTTTATTTGGGCGAAGACCAGTGCGGGTGCGGGCAGGTCATCAGTAGGGCACAGCGTCCCTTGGCGGTGGCAGACATTGCTTGGCATCCTGCCTTGGCATACATTGCCCCCCAAGTGGAAACCGTAAAGAGCCGCCGCCTGAGCGGGCAGGCTTACCTCGATTTCCCGGTGAACAAAACCGACATTTATCCCGACTACCGCCGCAATCCGGCAGAGTTGGCTAAGATACGGGCTACCATAGACAGCGTACAGGGCGATGCCGATGTGCGCATCGTGCAGATGCAAGTCAAGGGATACGCTTCACCCGAAGGTACTTACCGCTCGAACGCACGTTTGGCTCAGGGGCGTACCGAGGCGTTGAAGGCTTACATCATCGGGCGTTACGGCTTGGCGGATAACCTGTTTGTCGTGGCATACGAGCCGGAGAACTGGGAAGGGCTGCGTGCATACGTTGCCCAGAGCACCCTTGCCGACAAGGAAGGCATCTTGCGGATCATTGACAGTGGGGAAGAACCCGACGCCAAGGAACGCCGCTTGCGCAATGCCTATCCGCAGGCATACCGCTCCTTGCTTGCCGATTGCTATCCCGGACTGCGCCGCTCCGATTACCGTATCGACTACGTGATACGAGGTTTCAACGTAGACGAGGCGAAGCAGGTCATCCGCACCCGTCCTCAGAACCTTTCGCTACAGGAGATGTTTGCCGTAGCGCAGACCTACCAGCCCGGAAGCCCCGAATTCATCGAGGTGTTCCAGATAGCGGTGCAATATTATCCCACCGACCCCGTAGCCAACCTCAATGCGGCAAATGCCTTGCTGGAACACGGTTTGGCAGAACAGGCGTTGCCTTACTTGACGAAAGCGGGCGACACGCCGCAGGCAGCCAATGCCCGAGGGGTAGCCATGCGGATGTTGGACCGTTACGCCGAAGCCGAAACCCATTTGCATAAGGCTGCCGAGGCGGGACTGAAGGAAGCCGAAACAAACTTGAAAGGACTATAAAAATGAAGAATGAAGAATTTAGAGATACGTTTGGTATAAGTTGATGATGAATGAAGAATTAAGAATGCGAGAATTCTTCATTCTTCATTCCTCATTCTTCATTAAAATAAATATTGCTCTTTGACTTATTGGGAAATACGGAAATAAAGTGTAACTTTGCGGTATAGGATATTTTCATCACAGATTACACGGATTTTAATTATACTGTGTGCGGGATGTATTTGTGCATTTGGAAATTAAACGCAGAGACGCAAAGGACACGGAGCTAACCGATGCCACTCTCTGTGCTCTTTGCCCTCTCTAAATATAAAGTCTTTGCGCCTTTGCGTCTCTGCGTTTATAAAAAAGCACAAACTTATTCCGATGGAGTATTAGATAAACGACTTCTGTAGGGGCGTATCGCATACGCCCGGATACATCCGCACTGTTATTCTTACCCGATTACATCTTTTAGTGGCGGCTTGCTTAGCCTGCCTCTTTATCCCCTCCATACCGCTTCCTGTTTTGTAAGATTAATAATCTTACAGGCGGAAGAATAATAATCTTACAGCCGGAAGATTAATAATCTTACACGCATAAGATTAATAATCTTGTTGCGGAAGGAGGTAGATTACTCTCCGTATTTCCCCATAAGCCGAGCCAAGAGATAGAGAATGCGACAGGGCTTTTTGAAAGCCCCGGAGAACTGAGATTACTAATTTAATTATATTACGATTATGAAAAAAGTGAAGTATTTAGCGATGTTGCTCGCGGCAGGCATGTTCGCCGCTTGTAGCGACAATTTGGAAGATGCTGGCGCAGGCAATGCGGGCGGAACAACTCCAAGTACTACGGAGGGATATGTCAGAGTGGCTATTAATATGCCTACTACGAGCGGAGGTATGTCGAGGGTAAATGATACGGGCGAAGAAACAACGACGGGTGCAGGAGATGACTATGTACATTTAGAGGATGGTATAGCTAATGAATACAAGATAACTGATGGTATCATTGTATTCTTTAAGGAGACACGAACTGGTGATCCTTTGCCAGCATCTAATCCTGATGTTAATGCGACATTTGAAAGTGCCTATACGTTGACTTTAGGGCAACCACAAGATGACCCTACCGCTCAAGTAACGGAACGTGTTGTGACTGTATCTGAGGCTCCGATGGTGGATGCTACTAAAGGTGAGGCTTTGTATGCTTTAGTAATATTGAATGTGCCTTCTACAGTAACTGTAGACGCAAATACTCATGGCTTAACAATAACCAATAATGGCAAATCTACAGTTTTAACAGATAAATCGACTTTATCTGCTTTTAAAGAGGCATTAAAAAATCAGCAACTAAGTACCTATATCGGTGACAATAAAGATAAATTTACCATGCTTAATGCTCCGTTGTCTACGGTAGCAGGTTCGGATGCATTAGCGATGTCTAATCCTGCCGCAAAGACCTTGGTACCGGTTACTGTTTATAAGACAGAAAATGAAGCTTTGAGTAATGACGCAGCACGTATTTATGTAGAACGTGTCGTAGCAAAAGTAACACTTACTGGATTTAAGGATGGAAAAATAGCTGTAAAAGATAACAACGGTGCTTATGAAGGCGATGAGGTGGCTTTGGATGGCTGGTTGCTGAACGTAACCAATAAGTCAACTAAATTGGTTCGTGATGTGGCTGGATATAAGGCTGCAACAGAAACAGGCTCATGGTTAGCTGCTGCCACTTCCGCAACCAATAATATAACCCGCTTTGCTGGAACGGAAGTGATTCCGGTAAATTTCGAAGACACTCCGACGAATTATTACCGCATTTATTGGGCAGAAGATGGTAACTATTCTTCTGTGACGAATGTAGATTCGGAATTCAATACGTATTATACCGATCAAGATCCGGCAAGCGGCAACGTAACTCCTACGGATGCAGATTGGAATAAGAATACGGCAGACAATGCTACTGATGCGACAGACCATGCGCTTTATTGCTTGGAAAATACAATGGCTGTTTCCGACCAAAAGCAAAATCAGACAACTTCGGTGGTGTTGAAGACTACTTATAAGACAAAATTTGGCAATCAGACGACAGCGTCAGCGCAGGATTTCTTCCTCTGCGGTGAAAGTCCGCTTAAGTATCCTGCTGAAACTAACATATCTACAGGAACAGAAAATCAATATGTGAAAGATATTGTTACTTTCGTAAGAGAAAGTGCAAACGAAGTGCTTGCTGAAGGAAGCCAAATAGGAGAGTCAGATTTATCTTTGAAAAAGACAGGAGAAGAAATAACAGCAGATGCCGGTATTTATGATTCATTGGAGAAATTGAAAGAGCTGTTTACTCTCACTAATGAAAATGATACAAAATGGGATGCGATTTGGAATCAGGTAGGAACAATCCGTTATTATAAGGGTGGTATCAATTATTATTATGCGGCTCGCATTCGTCACTTTAACGATGCGGAGACCCCATGGAATGATGGTGAATCTTATGGCATACAGCATTTAGGCCGTTATGGCGTTGTTCGTAATAACTGGTACGAAGTGAATGTCAATAGCATAAGCGGACCGGGTGAACCTGTTATCACAAAACCGGGTGATAATCCGGATGATGAAAACGAAGGTTACATCCGTGCTGAAATCAACGTCCTCTCTTGGGCAAAACGCAGTCAAAACGTAGACCTCTAAAAACCTGATAGAATCATTCTATCACTAACCCCATTGAACACAGCGACACAAAGCCGCGGTTGAATCAAATAAAAACCTCTGTGCCTTTGTGCCTCTGTGTTCGATGAAAATGTTCAAATAAAGAAACTTTACGCCTCTGTGTTCAATAAAAAACAAAACGAAATGAAAGTGAAACACATCATACGAATGCTGGCTCTCCTTGTGGCAGGAGCGGGACTCACATCCTGCACCGACTGGATGTACGACGACCGCAGCGGATGCGAACACGGCTTATGGCTCAGCTTCAAATACGATTACAACCTGCAGCGTGCCGACCTCATCGACCATGTGGGCAGCATAGGCGTATTCGTTTACGACGAAGAAGGGCGTTATGTCACCTCGTTCGTACAGCCCGATATGCATCAGTCAGAGCCTTACCGCATGTATTTCGACCTTCCCGAAGGACGCTACCGCTTCATTGCGTTAGCCGACCAGCATGAGTACGAAGACTTAGAGGCTGAGCCGAGTGGCATGTACCTGTCGGAAGCACCGAAGCCGGGCGACAGGATGGAAGATTTTTCCGTCATGCTGAAGCACGTACACGTAGGCGATGATTGGGCGATAGTGGACCGTGAAGTGAATCCGCTCGACACCTTGTGGTATGCCATCAGCGAGCAGTCGGTTTATGTCCCTTCCGACCGTTACGCGTATGATACCCTTTCGCTGGTGCGCGACACGAAGTCGATTTCCATCTCGCTCCGTGAGATAGACCATCCGGAACGCATGGATGTGGACGACTACACGTTCTCCATCTCCCACCGCAACCTGATTATGAATTGCAACCCGAGCCGTGCCGACATGGTGGCAGACCTTACCGCTTCTGTAGCCGTCTATGCGCCATACATGAAGTGGAACACTTCCGACGACAGTTCTTCGCGCGCCGGAGCCGGACGCACGGCACATGCCGACTTCATGACTTCCCGCCTTTACGACGACGATGACAACGAGGCTAAGCTTACCATCCGTCACCGTGAGTCGGACCGTACGGTGATAGAAGCCGACCTGTGCAACCTGATCGGCCAGCTTCGTAACTACGACGAGACGCAGCGTTACACCCTGCAAGAGTTCCTCGACCGTGGCTACGACTTCCGCCTCACCTTCTTCCTGAAGGGCGGCGAGTGGCAGTACACCGACGTATCCATCGGTATCCTCGGCTGGAGCAAGCGCATCCAGAATGTATCATTAGACTAAATCCGACCCTCAACATGAAGCAACCCAGATTGACATACCTGTTCCTCACCTTCTTGCTGGCACTGCTATCCGCCAGCTGCAAGAAAGACTCCCTTCCCGCTCCGGCAGCGGAAGAAGAAGAGTCCGGCAGCGGTGTGTACGTCAGTGTGGTGGTGAATACCGAGGGAGGAAATAGCAGCCGTGCGGATGGTGCTACGGATGACTATAATCCCACCGGAGGAGAAAATGGAGATGGCAATCAAGCAGGAGAAGGGGAAGAGAATATGGTGCATGACTTGAATGTGTTTTTCTTCCAAGGAGAAGTGGATGAAAATACAGGGGAACGTTTGGGGATAAATTCGACGGATAATCCTAGTATTGTCTGTCGCCTTTATTTTGACCAATTGCTACAGACATCTGCAAGTAGTAATGGTATTGATGCTGTATGGCAATCACCCGTACAGGAAGTAACCGATATTTTACAAATAGGTCTAACCTATGATGTGTTAGTAATAGCTAATGCAGGTGATTTACGTACCCAAAATTTGAATACTTTAAATACTCTTCGTGATTATCAAGTAGCTAATCCGATTACGAATAACAATACTTATTTTTTGATGGCATCGGAAAAAGATGCAAGTGTTAAAATCCAAGCAAGTACGAAGAATAATCCGATTACAGTGTCAGTAGATGTAGAGCGGATGACAGCACGGGTGGATTGTGCGTGGGAGGAGGAGTATACAGTAGAAAAAAAAGCACCGAATGCAGGCGGTAATCAAGGTGATGACAAAGTAAAGATTCTTGGTGCCGCATTGGTAAATCGTTACCGCAGCAATACGTATGCTTTTAAGCGGGTGACGGACGGAACCGATTTAGACAATCCTATTATAGATTATTTAGGGCTTGAAAAGACAACTGCCGATGGCATAGCCAGCAATTATGTGCTCGACCCTAAAACTATTGATGGTAAGAACAACAACGATTACACCTATTATTATACGGAGTATGCCAATTGGGGAAATGAAGATTTTATAAATGTATATTTGGATAAAACTGTTTCATCAGAAACTGGAGGAACATTTTATTATCGTTTGAACTATGTCTGTGAAAATATAAATCGAAGTGGGGGTTTATCCACAATCAATGATAGGAAGGAATGGCAAGAAAGGTATGTAACTGGCATAATGTATAAGGCACAGTATATTCCCAGGGGATTTGAAGGGGGTACTTTTTATAGGTATAACGGATGGCTATATGAGTTTGATGATATTACCGGACCAAATGGACCATTTCCAGATTATAGTGAAACTCAATTAGAATTGGCTCCAAACGTTGAGACTTTTAAGGATGGCATTTGTTATTATATATATTGGATTCGTCATGCAGCAGATGATGTAGATGATGTCATTAGTCCGATGGAGTATGCTATCGTGCGTAATAATATCTATCAATTGGATGTTGTTAGTGTTTCAGGGTTGGGTAGTTCTCAACCCGAAAATGTTGAGGAACACGAGATAACCATTCATTTTAAGGTGAAATCATGGAATGATGTATCTGTGACTGTTCCTTCATTTGATTAAGTACGAATAAAAAAGATGACAAATGAATAGACATAATAACTACATATTGTTTTCTATGAATAAAAGGCTATGGTTGCTTTTACCTTTAGTCCTTATTTTATCAGTTGGTGGTGCATGTACAGATAAATTGGAAATAACGGATGTAAATAAAGTACAGGAAGGCATACCAGTAAAAATTACTTTGTCATTAGGAGTAGGTGAATCGGTCGCGATTACCCGTTCTGCGGAGTCAGCAGAAACAGAAAATAAAGTGAACGATGTGTTTTTGTTTGCTTTCAATGCTGATGGCTCATTGGATAATAGTGCTTATTTTACCAGTTTTACGGTTCTTGATGAGTGTTTAACGGTGGAATTTCCTATGCATTCAGGGACAAATAAACAGCTGTATGCCATAGGTAATCCTGAGAGCGGTTCGGGAACACTGACTTCTGACATACTGAGCACGGTAGAGAATGTAGGGGACTTGCAGCGGTTGACGTCTCGTTTACGCCTTCCTTATAACGTGGAACGAAATGCTTTCCTGATGAGTGGTAGGTTGGAAGCTTCTGCATCGGGCATCACAGTAGATGAAAACGGTACTATTTCGGGCTATGTGCAAAGTAATGAACATGCCCATCCTTTTCCTTTGATAGAACTGGAGCGAGTGGACGCACGCATAACATTCCGAGTAACGGCTACTCCACCGGAAGATAAGAAGGGGGTTTATGAAAATTTTACTTTTACACCCGATTATTATCAAGTAGAGAATATTCCGCAAGGCACTTATGTTTTTCCCAATGAAAATGATTATCAGACACAAGAGGAAGGGGAGAAAACCTACGATTCGATGAGTGGGTATAATATTGTGATGCCTTTTGATCCGGAAAATGGAGGTTATCAGATTTTTGAGTTTTATATACCGGAAAACCGTTTGGCTTATAAGAAAAAAATTACAGATGAAGAGAAGGGGGATGCTTCATCGCTCTATGCTTTACGGGAGAAACGGAATAAAGAAACGTTAGAAGAGCAGAATCCTAATAAGCCCCAGCAGACAGAGCGTAACACCGACTTTGTCTATGCTAACGATAATTCGACTTACGTTGTTATTCATGGGATTTTATCGTATATAGATAGATCTTCGGGTGCAACACAATTTATTCAAGCCGACGCTATTTATACTATCCATTTAGGGAATACGGGACATGATGCTAATGATGAAGAAAGGGTGAATAATTACGATACCGAACGCAATACACATTATACTTATACCGTAACCGTCACAGGGGTAAACTCTATGATTGTTGAAGTAGATGAGGAAAAAGAGGTTCGTCCAGGAGTGGAGGGTGATGTAATTATAGCCGGTAGTGAAGTGGTAGCCTTGGATTCGCATTACGGACGCACGCATTTTACTCTTTCGCGTGCCAATATAAGAAGAGGATTGTCGTGGTCGGTAAGTACACCTTTTCAAGAAGGTATGAGGGTATTTGCCCCCAATAAATTTTTGAGGGATGGTAATGGTTTGGTTCAGACAAAAGAAAATGATTATAGCGAGGCACGATGGAAGGCATTACAAACAGACTTGAACCTGAACGACTATAAGTGGGTGCAGTTTATTGTCAATGAAGAAGCTATAGGGCATAATGATGCTCATACCCATTTTGTAAAATATCCAGGCTATCGGTGTTATGATGGCGGAAGCGGTGCTAATAACCCAGCACCGCCTTTTGGCGGACAAGGTGCTGTTCCTCCTATTTCAAATGAAAATTATGAAGCTAAAACAATAGTGGCTTATGATATCAACCAGTTGATAAACCACTTGTATGCGGAAGCCAATAACCCTCAATCGGATATATTCGTGAATCCAGAAAACAATGAAGTGGATAATGATGTGGAAAGTATAACCTCGGTTGTCCACATCACCGCTTTTGTAGATGAATATGTGTATATTTATAATCCGAAAGAAATATATTATAAAGCACCTGTTACGTTAGATGGGAATATGGATGCTGATGCCGAAGGTTTGAAATTATGGAAAGAGGTAGTTAACCGCGAGAATCGGATGTTGAATATCTGTACAGAGCAGAATGTTTATAGTCCAGACGGTAATACATCTTTGGCTCGCAGTGTGTTTACCATTGCACAAAGGCCAGTACATACGTTTTACAATATCAATGATGAAAGAGTAACGGAAGGATGGGGGACGGAAAGTATTATGGAGACAGGAAGGTTGCAAGCATCATTGTTGGATGGAACAACTTTAGATTATACTTGGGTCTATAATAATTCAAAACCGATAGATGACTTTTTTAATCAACCTGGTAATCGGTTACAAGGTACCCGAACGAATAACACGAGCAATGGAAGGCGTAATACGTTGAACATACTTCCGGGTAATGATGACTCTTCGAGTGGTGATTCGTGGGACAATACGGAATTGAAATGGTCGGATGTTATGAATTTGGACTATAACGGTTATGGGGTCTTGAAGGAGAGTTATAACAATGTATGGTATGCTTGCGTAGCCCGAAACCGTGATTTGGATGGCGATGATTATGTAGACGAAAATGAAATCCGTTGGTATTTGGCTTCCATAGACCAGTTGACCGACATTTGGATAGGTGAATGGTCACTGAATGAAGAGGCTTGGCTTTATCAGGTAGATGAAGGCGAAGTGGAAGGTCGTGTGTCTCATCATGTAGCCAGCAGCAGCTATTGGAGTAAAACAGGTGAACCATGGGTGCTTTGGGCGGAAGAAGGTGCTTCACGTGGCAGGTGGGGGGAATCTGCTACAGCTAGTAATTATGGAAATGGTTTTGGAGCAAGTAACCGCAATCAGAAATTTTATGATTATCGTTGTGTGCGTAATTTGGGACTTTCGTTGGCTGATATAGATAAAGAGCCTCAAACCTATCGGGATGCAGGTTTGACATCGGAAGGCAGTTTTAGGGAATTTACTAATAGGCTGGGCGAGACGTATAGTGAAAAGTGGGTAGATTTGTCGGCACTGGATATAGCTTCGGTACGTACAGCAGAGGTGGTTAGTCCTGCAGTGCAACCCAAACACAATGAACGTTCGCGAACCAACCGTCCTTACCGTAGAATGGCTATGCTGGTAGATGAGGAGTCAAAAGATGGGCTGATATATCCTTTAAATAGACAGATTAATTGGAATGATGGGCAAAATGAAACCAATGGAAGTATTTGTCCGGATGGTTATCGTATGCCTAACCAACGGGAATTGATGTTGCTTTATATGACTTATCCGAAATATTTGCCGTTTGAAGCAGATAGTAGGGAACATTTTTATTCGAAGACAACATATGGCTATAATACATCGCGTCCGGGATTTTCTTATTATTCTCCGGTTACAGGAAACTCCGGTAATCTGATGTTATTGCAATCAGACGAAAGAAATTCTTCTCAAGGAAAAGTCCGATGCGTACGTGATGTAGCAGAATAAATAAAATTATGTAGCGTCGTAATGTTTACATCCCTCCGCACGGAACAACCAATGAAACTCCGTGCGGAGGAATTTTGCTTTTATTTTCTGGCAGCTTCATTCGGGCTGCTTCATTGCGTCCGGTATGGCGTAAGATTATTATAAAGTTACCCTGATTTGCTGGATTGGAGGATAGATATTAGGGGAATTGTTGGGTGGATTAAAGAAAAGTCCGAAGGAAAGTTGCTATAAATGTAAACTTCGCTTATATTTGCACCATGAAAACAGAAAGAAAGATATTGTTTTATAAAGACTACTTCATCTCGTTCTACCGCTCATTGGACAGCGGAGCGCAAAAGAAACTTGATTACGTATTGGGTATGCTTAAAATTCAAGAACGTGTAAGTGAGAAATTCGTGAAATTCATACGCGAAGGGCTTTATGAAATCAGGGCATCATACAACGGATGCATTTATCGGGCATTCTTCATCTTTGATGACGGGAACATAATCATGCTATTCAACGGTTTCCAAAAGAAAACACAGAAAACACCTGATAGCGAAATAAACAAAGCATTGGAACTTAAAAAAGAATATTATGAAGGAAAGGAATGACATTGGCAGCTTTGATGCTATATTGGATGAAAAATACGGGAAGATGGGCACTCCGGAAAGGGACGAGTTCCATCGTGAGGCATACGCTTATTGTGTCGGTCAAATGATCAGCGAAGCACGGAAACACGAAAAGATGACACAATCGGAGTTGGCGGAGAGAGTGGGGACCAACAAGACCTATATATCAAGAATCGAGAAAGGCGTTATCGAACCAGGGGTCGGGTTGTTTTTCCGTATCATTGATGCGCTCGGATTAAAAATAGAAATAGTCAAACCTGTCCTGTAAACAAATAAAGTAAGTATATGTACAAATTTAATTGCTATTTCACCACAGAGGACACAGAGGAACAGAAAGCTAAATATAGAAGAGAAGACAAAGTTTACAGAGCCAGTGCTTTTCTCCGTGGGCTTTGCCTTCTCTAAAAATTAAAACTTTGTGCCTCTGTGTCTCTGTGTTCAATTTCATTTCCCGGCAGCTTCATTCGGGCAGCTTCATTGCGTCCGGCATGGCAAAGGAAACGTAAGATCTTGCTCGGATTGTCAAAAATAATGTTTTAGAAATCGTTGTTCTTCTGTTTTTTTAGTAAATTTGCTGGTGGACTAAAATGATAGCAGTGATATGGAAAAAACGTATTGGTTATCCTACGATTTAGGTATAGGAGGAAATTATGAGAAATTATACGGTTGGCTTGACGACCACAAGGCAAAACCGTGTGGAGACAGTGTGGCTTACTTTCAATATCCTTATAGTCAAGGTGAGAATCCCGATGAGGTGTTGAAGAAAGATTTGCTGGGAGCGTTGGATTTGAAAGCAGGCAACAAATTGTATATCATCAGGAAAAATGATGATACAAATAAAATCATGGGAACATTTATTTACGGCAAGCGGAACGCTGCGCCTTGGGAAGGTTACGGAAGCCATACCGAAGAAGAAGTTGACCAATGAAAAGCGTTATCGTTGATACGTGCATTTGGTATGCATTAGTAGATTCACTTATCTGAACAATCGTGGAAAAGTAAAATTGATAACTGATGATAAATATCGTGAGGATGCTTTAAACGCTGTTCAATCGGGACTGAAAAGGGGCAAGCATTATAGTTTGGTCGATATGGTCATCAGATTGATGATGCAAGACAAAAGTTTGGGCAGAGTCTCTGTTATGACGTTTAACGTAAAGGATTTTATCGGATCAGAAACGGGTGTTGAGATTGTTGACCCTCGTGAATTGTAACAAAATACCTTCAGGATATTTCACTTCGTCCGTCATGGCTTGACTGTAAGGAAGAAATCTGCCGCTTATGATATGGATGTACTTTAAATGATGAAGCAAACAATGAAGACCTTTATTGCCAACCCTTTTTACGATTGCATATTCAGCCACATGATGGAAGACGAATGTGTGGCGAAGCTGTTTATTTCCGCTTTGTTGCAAAAGGAAGTGCTTTCGGTGAAAATACGGCAACATAAGCGGGGAGGGAAGCATAAAGCCTGCATCCCTTTGCTGTTCCGCATCGACTTGCTTGTTACGGTAAATGGGATGGATAGTCAAATTGTAGTAAAGTTGCGGAAAACATGGCGGGCTACGAAAACCACCCATTTGCGTCAATACCTGGCCGCACAATACTTAAATGAGGATGTTTTGGAAAGGGAAGAAAATCGCTTCGGCTTACCCGTAGTGGATGTTTACATTCTATGCCATAAGTTAGGGGAATTGACCAATCCGGTGGTTTATGTACAGCGTCATATTTTAGACTATAGCACCAACCTGATATCGGATGGTGTATCGGATAAATTTATCGAAAACTTACCTTACGATAGCATTATCGTGCAAAGTCCTTATCTGAGAGAACATGCGTACAGTCGGTTAGAGCGCATATTGAGCGTGTTCAATCAGGAATATTGCATGAAAGGCAATGAACATGTGCTCGAACTCGAAGAAGACCTTTTCCCCCCGGACGAACAGCTATTATTGAATCGTTTGCTTCGAGTTGCGGCAGACCCGGACTTTTGCCATGCCATGGATATGGAAGATGAACTTCTTTCGGAGATAGAAGAACGGGATACGAAGATTATGTTGCTGGATAAAAAGATTGAAGAAAGAGAACAGATGCTAAAAATCAATCAAACGTTCGATTCTGCCATTTGTTTGCTTTATACAAATAACATGTCGATAGCGGACATAGTGGCGCAACTATCTATCCGTGAGGACGAAGTGACGGATGCCCTGAAGCGTAAAGGCTTGAAATGAAGTTTCCGTGCGGAGAGATTCCGCTTTTATTTCCTGCCAGCCTCATTTTTGTTGCTTCATTGCGTCCGGCATAACAAATCTTGTAAAGAGTTGATTTCATTGAAAATCTGCAATTGATTTATTGGTAATTTGATGTTTTATTTGTAAGTTTGCAAAAGGATGATTAAGGATAAAGCTTATATATAAAAGCATAGGATATGGCAAATAGTTACGAGCAAATAATCAAAGACATAAATGAACATCTGCAAAAAAGCGGACGAAGTTATTATTCTGATTTCTACATTGGCATATCAAATGATGCCCGGAACAGATTGTTTAAAGAACATCATGTGAAAGAAAATTCATGGTGGATTTATCGTACAGCTGATTCTTCGGACGTAGCCCGTGAAGTGGAAAAGTATTACTTAGAATTGGGAATGCGAGGCAATGCAGGTGGCGGAGACGCTTCGGCTACTATGGTTTATTGTTATGCTGTCACTCCAACAACTACAGAATAAAATGGATAAATACGTTCAAACTCGGAATAGGTTTGTTGTCTTTCTTGATATTATGGGATTTAAGGATAGGGTAGCAAGAAATTCAGCGGAAACTTTGTATGATGAATTGACAGAGTTTAATAAAGACATTACGAACATTATTAATGAAGTCCAGCAAATAAAAATGGGTGAATTGCCGAAGGATAATAGTTCGGGAAATGGAGTGATAAAAAGTGAAACCGAAAACAATGGAATCATGTTAGCACAATTTTCTGATAGCATCGTTTTATTCAGCCAAAATGATTCAAAAGAAGATTTGTTGGTGATTTGTGACGTTGCGGCTAAAATAATAAAAACGGCTATTCATCGCAATCGCCCTATTCCGTTGAAAGGGGCTTTAGCAGAAGGCATAATTACGTGTGATATGTCAAAGCAATTGTTCTTCGGACAAGCGTTGATTGATGCGTATCTGCTGGAAGAAAATGTACAATATTATGGTATTGTGGTACATCATACAGCCGAACAATCGATTTTGGATTCAAAATCTGACTTATTCCACAATGTAAAAGTGCCTCTTAAAAGTGGGAATATCGAACATTATGAAGTGGTTTGGTATAAGGATTATGTGGATGAAGCAAGAAAAGGTTTGGAAAGAATTCGTTTAAGTGTTTCTGATTCTCCACGAAAATACATAGACAACACGAAAATGATTATAAATACTTTTATAGCCAATCAAAAATGAATTACAGAACATCCGTGTGATTTTTTATATTGAACACAGAGGTACAGAGAAATAAACATAAGAGAGCAAGGTCATAGAGCCAAAACATTTCTCTGTAAGCTTGTCTTCTCAGAAATAAAACTCCGTGCCTCTGTGTCTCTGCGTTCCATTCCATTTTCCACAAACAGATTATGATATGGATACTGCTACATATATATTAATAGGAGTGCTTTGTCTGGCTGTCCTCTATTTTGTCTGGCTGGTATATCTGATATGCAAGATTCGGTCGGGACGTGCCGCTTCACGGGCAGAATCACGGCTGGCAAGGTATCTTGCCGTTTCGGCGGGTACAGATACGGAGGGAAAAAGCAAAGAAGCTGTTACGGTTTCGGTAGAAACCACTCATTTTTATGCCCCTGACGGAACAGAAATCGATGCTTCACAATACGATCCATTCGTTGTATCGGGAAACTCTATGAGCCTTTGTGGGATATATGATAAGGATTTATTGCTCGTTGCAAAAGGATTCGAGAGCAGCCAATTGACAGATTTGCCTAAAATTGCAGTTATCAAACGGCGTAATGCCAAGCCCGATGAAATCCAATACAAAGTGCGCCGTGCATGGAAAACGTGTCTGATAACGGATGATTTGCAAGCTGTCATAAGGGAAGTGCTGGCTTCTGCCGCTTTCAAGAAATTGCAAGCAGCGGAAGAATGTCCCGATAAAGACGTGTTGATAACCGATTTCTTTGAAACCCGTCTGAAAAGCTACAAGACATATTATCCGGATTGCGATAGGGAACAATCGGATTTTCACCGGATTGTCATTTCTACAACGCTGCATACAGACATAAACGAAGTGCGTTTCTCCATCCATCCGCTGAAAGATGTTAAGGGGATTGTGGCATATTCGTTTACAGTGCCGCTTCCTTCCGCATAAGACAAACCACCGCAATGGGAAGCATAATGAATATAAGTAGATGTTGAGAATTAGTTTATATAATGTGTCAGCTCAGAAACGCTGATTATTTTAATTTACGATTTGACAATTTATTATCTACTATTTGAGCATTATAGTAGAACAAAATTGGTTTGCGAAAAAATCTTGATGTATTGTCATCTAAGGGAACGTACGTGAAGGATGACAATAGCTTTGGGAAATCCCCGTCATAATCGAATGGGTTTTCCGCAGGAAATGGGCACTCAGCATGACAAATGATTTTTCGCATTTTATTTCTATTGACTATATAATATAGTCTGGAGAATCGGGACATACGAAACGTACGGACATAAAAAAAGGAGTACCGCTGTACTCCAACCTTTGTTAACCTTAAATCTAATACTATGAAAAACACATTGCAAAGGTACGGACTTCTGGGAAATATGCAAGCATTAGGGTTATAAAAACGTGTTTTATAACATGCTTTAAGAAACGTGCCTTCTTATTCAAAAGTCTTTAACAGATTAAGGCATCAGCTTACGCCAAGCTCTTTCCGTGCCACATCGAGTGCTTCGTTGATGTTGCTACAGATGTTTTCCTTGCCCAGCAAAGTATAGAAGCCCGACCGTTCCAATACGTCGTGCACTTGCGGATTGACACCCGAAAGGATGATGTGGATGTTTTCCTTTTGTGACATCTCGCACAGGGTAGTCAGGTTGTGTATGCCCGTAGAGTCGATGAAAGGCACTTTGCGCATGCGGATGATGCGTATCTGCGGGCGGTCGCCCAGCCGTGCCATGATTTCTTCAAATTTGGTGGCGATGCCGAAGAAGTAAGGTCCGTTTATTTCGTATACTTCCACGCCTTCGGGGATAACCAGGTGTTCTTCGTGCGTTTCCACGTCCGATTCCTTGTTGGGGTCGATTTCATCGGTAATGACCGATATCTGCGTGGTCTCCATCACTCGTTTCATGAACGATACGCAGGCGATGACCAGCCCCACTTCGATAGCCACGGTCAGGTCGAATATCACGGTGAGGAAGAAGGTGATAAGCAATACGGTGACATCGGATTTCGGGTTTTTCAGCAGCCCTTTGAATACTCTCCAGCCACTCATGTTATAGGATACTACTACCAGCACGCCGGCAAGGCACGCCATCGGGATGAACTTGGCGAGCGGCATCAGGAATATCAGGATGAGCAGAAGCACGATGGCATGAACGATACCGGCTATCGGCGAGCGGCCTCCGTTGTTGATATTGGTCATGGTGCGGGCAATGGCTCCCGTTGCAGGAATGCCGCCGAAGATGGGTGAGATAATGTTGGCAATGCCCTGTGCCACCAGTTCGGTGTTTGAGTCATGATGGTCTCCGATGACTCCGTCGGCTACGGTGGCGGAGAGTAAAGACTCTATTGCCCCCAGCACGGCGATGGTTATCGCTACGGGAAAAAGGTTCTTCACCGCTTCCCAGTCGAGCGAAGGTACGGTAGCTTCGGGTAATTGTGACTGGATGCTGAAGCGGTCGCCGATGGTGTCGATGCTGGTCACACCTCCGTACATCTTCATCAGGTATACCGCTACGGTCACAAGGATAATCGCTACCAGCGAGCCGGGAATCTTTTTCGAGAACTTGGGCGTGAGCGCGATAATCAGGATGCTGGCTATGCTGACCGCTACGTTCCACCAGTTGACGGTATCGAAATGACGTGCATAGAGTATCCATTTGCCGATAAAGTCGCCCGGCACCTTCTCACCTCCGAATTGCAGGCCGAATACATCAGCTATCTGTGTGGTGAAGATGGTCAGGGCGATACCGCTTGTGAAACCGATGATGATGGGGTAGGGAATGAACTTGATGATGGTGCCAAGCCGGAACACTCCTAATATAATAAGGAGTATGCCCGCCATTAAGGTCGCTATCATCAGGCCTTCCAGTCCGTATTGCTGGATAATGCCGTAGATGATAACGATAAAGGCTCCCGTAGGTCCGCCTATCTGTACTTTGCTCCCGCCCAAAAGCGAGATGATGAATCCCGCTACGATAGCGGTGATGATGCCTTTTTCGGGACTTACTCCCGAAGCGATGCCAAAAGCAATGGCAAGCGGAAGGGCTACGATGCCTACGATGATGCCTGCCATCAGGTCGGTAGAGAAGTCCGACCGGGTGTAGTTCCGAAGCGTATCTACCAGCTTCGGCTTAAACTGAAATGTCTTCATATACCTATTGAAATAATTAAAATAATAAAAAAGAAGTGCAAAAGTATATATTTATCCGAACATAAACGACTACATTCCCGTTAATCTTTCAAGAAAAGGCAAGAAAGTCTTAATAGAACATAAAAGATGGATTGTAATAATTACAAATTTGAATAAAAATACTATCTTTGT
The DNA here is from genome assembly GCF_002159615.1 of Bacteroides sp. An279. Classification (NCBI taxonomy): domain Bacteria; kingdom Pseudomonadati; phylum Bacteroidota; class Bacteroidia; order Bacteroidales; family Bacteroidaceae; genus Bacteroides; species Bacteroides sp. An279. Next base: position 4,160 of record NZ_NFJA01000050.1, on the reverse strand, counting down.
AATGTTGAAAAGAAAACAATGTCTAACCACTAAATAACTAACGATTATGGGAAAAAGTATTAAAGGAACAAGAACAGAGAAGAATCTGGGTATTTCATTTGCTGGCGAATCACAGGCAAGAATGCGTTACACTTATTTTGCAAGTGCGGCAAAGAAAGAAGGATATGAACAAATTGCCGCTATCTTTACCGAAACTGCAGATCAGGAGAAAGAACATGCCAAACGGATGTTTAAATGGCTGGAAGGCGGAATGGTGGAAATCACAGCCAGCTATCCTTCGGGTGTCATCGGAACTACGCTGGAAAACCTGAAGGCTGCTGCAGCAGGCGAGAACGAGGAATGGTCGCTGGACTATCCGAAGTTTGCTGATATTGCCGATGAAGAAGGATTTCCTGCTATCGCCAAGATGTACCGTGAAATAGCTGTTGCCGAAAAGGGGCACGAAGAAAGATATCTTGCACTGGCAAAGAATGTAGAAGAAGGTAAGGTGTTCAAGAAAGATACCGAAGTGGTATGGCAATGCCGTAATTGCGGATACCTGTATGTAGGTACGGAAGCTCCCGAAACTTGTCCGGCTTGCTTGCATCCACAAGCTTACTTTGAAGTGCAGAAAACGAACTATTAAGCCTTGCTTGACAGCTCGGTAATTCATCACAGGGGACACAGGGATACAGGAGTATTTCTGTGTCCCTTGCGGTTTAAAATACCTACTTTCAGGTATTGACAAAACAGATGAAAGTTTGCAATTTTGCGGACATAGAAAATAACTTTTAAAATCAATAAATGTATGAAAATCAAATCAATCATAGGTCGTGAAGTGCTCGACTCGCGTGGCAATCCTACCGTAGAAGTGGATGTAATGCTGGAATCTGGTATAATGGGACGTGCTTCGGTTCCGTCCGGGGCTTCTACAGGCGAGCACGAAGCGTTGGAACTTCGCGATAAAGATCCGAAACGCTATGGCGGTAAGGGTGTATTGAAGGCTGTAGAGAATATCAATACGGTCATAGCTCCGGCTTTGACGGGCTGGTCTGTACTGGAACAGCGTGCCATCGACCGGAAAATGTTGGAACTGGACGGCACCAAGACAAAATCGAATTTGGGTGCCAATGCCATTTTAGGCGTTTCGCTTGCCGTGGCAAAAGCTGCCGCAAATTACCTGCACATTCCTCTCTATCGCTATATCGGAGGGGTAAATACGTATGTAATGCCGGTTCCGATGATGAACATCATCAATGGCGGTTCGCATAGCGATGCCCCGATTGCATTCCAAGAGTTTATGATTCGTCCGGTAGGTGCTTCTTCGTTCCGTGAAGGCTTGCGTATGGGTGCAGAAGTATTCCACGCCTTAAAGAAGGTTTTGCACGACCGTGGACTGAGTACGGCGGTAGGTGATGAAGGAGGTTTTGCGCCGACATTGAATGGTACGGAAGACGCACTTGACTCCATCCTTGCCGCTATCCGGGCAGCAGGCTACGAACCAGGCAAGGACGTGAAAATCGGTATGGACTGTGCGTCATCTGAGTTTTATAAGGATGGAGTATACGATTACACCATTTTCGAAGGGGAAAAAGGAAAGAAACGTACATCGGATGAACAAATCGCTTATCTGGAAGAGCTGATTGACAAATATCCGATTGATTCTATCGAAGACGGTATGAGTGAAAACGACTGGGAAGGCTGGCAGAAACTGACGGCACGTATCGGCGGACGTTGCCAGCTGGTAGGCGATGACCTGTTCGTAACCAATGTAGAATTCCTTTCGAAAGGAATCGCTATGGGATGTGCTAATTCCATATTGATAAAGGTAAACCAGATAGGCTCACTTAGCGAAACGCTGGATGCTATCGAGATGGCACACCGCCATGGTTATACTACGGTTACATCCCATCGTTCGGGTGAAACCGAAGATGCCACCATAGCCGATATAGCTGTAGCAACGAATAGCGGACAAATCAAGACCGGTTCGCTGAGCCGTTCGGACCGTATGGCGAAATACAACCAGTTGCTCCGTATCGAAGAAGAATTGGGCGACTTGGCAGTATACGGATATAAGCGTATTAAATGAAAAAAATCACTTGAAGCTTGTTATAAAGGGGAGATTTCAGCTGAAATTCTCCCCTTTTTCCCCTAAAATGAAGAAAAAATGAAAAAAAACAGGGAAATGTATTGCAGGTTTAAAAAATAGTTGTACCTTTGCAACCGCAATCGAGAGAGATAGCAACGAAAGAAAAACAAAATGGTGCGTTAGTTCAGTTGGTTAGAATACATGCCTGTCACGCATGGGGTCACGGGTTCGAGTCCCGTACGCACCGCAAAAATAAAAAATATTCGCTTATGAATCCCTAAGTTATTACAACTTAGGGATTTTATTTTATAGTACTCCCCCTTCTAGCCGCACAAATAACAGCAAGGTGCGCAAGAAACACACGCAAACGTTTGATTGACTGAACGAAAATTCCTAATTTTGCACAATTATTTGAAATTACGTAATTTACTATAAGATGAACCAAGAATTCGAGCTGATCGCCAAAACCTTCCAGGGATTGGAAGAAATATTGGCACAAGAACTCACCGAACTGGGAGCAGGAAACATCCAGATCGGACGGCGTATGGTATCGTTTACCGGAGACAAAACAATGATGTACCGCGCCAATTTCAACTTGCGCACTGCTATCCGCGTGCTGAAACCCATCAAACATTTTCAGGCGACAAATGCCGACGAGGTGTACAATGCCGTAAAAGCCATAGCTTGGGAGAATTATATGGATAATACGACCAGCTTTTCGGTAGATGCAGTGGTATTTTCGGAGGTTTTCCGTCACTCCAAATTTGTAGCCTATAAAGTAAAAGATGCCATTGTTGATTATTTCCGCGAAAAAACCGGAAGCCGTCCATCGGTACGGATCAATAACCCTGACTTGGCACTGAATATTCACATTGCCGAAGATCAATGCACACTTTCACTTGATAGTTCGGGCGAATCGCTTCATCGCCGCGGTTATCGGCAAGAACAAGTAGAGGCACCCTTGAACGAGGTGCTTGCGGCCGGAATGATTCTAATGACAGGCTGGCGGGGAGAATGCGACCTGATAGACCCGATGTGCGGTTCGGGCACCATCCCCATTGAAGCGGCACTGATAGCCAGAAATATAGCTCCAGGCGTGTTTCGTAAAGAATTTGCTTTTGAGAAATGGAAAGACTTTGATAAGGAACTGCTGGACTCCATCTACAACGATGATTCACAGGAACGTGAATTTACCCACAAAATTTACGGTTACGACAACAATCCGAAAGCCAATGAAATAGCAACTCATAATGTAAAGGCAGCCGGATTGACCAAAGACATCGTATTGAAGGTACAGGCGTTCCAACAATTTGAGCAACCCAAAGAAAAGAGTCTTATCATTATGAATCCGCCTTATGGCGAACGTATCTCTTCAGATGACTTGTTAGGATTGTATCAGATGATAGGCGAACGGTTGAAACACGCATTTACAGGTAATGATGCGTGGATATTGAGTTATCGGGACGAATGTTTCGACCAGATCGGACTGAAAGCATCAGTAAAAATTCCGCTCTTCAACGGTGCTTTGGAATGTCAGTTCCGCAAATACCAACTATTTGACGGTAAATATCGTGAATTCCGTAGTGAGAATCCTGACAAAGAATTCAAGCCAAAGGGTGAAGAAAAGATAGTACGTGCGCGTCATCACGGTGAAAAAGTGGAATACGGACGGCGCGAAGGTAAAGAACGTTTCCGTGACAGCGCCCGTCGGGAATGGGATAAACCGGGATTTCGTCCGCGTGAAGACCGTCGCAGGGAAGAAGATGACCGTCGTTCGTTCCGTCCTCGCAGGGCTGAAGACGGCAAAGAGTTTACACGGGAACGCAAACAAGCTTTCAATCGCGAAGAACCGAAACGTTTCTCACGCAATGAAGAAAGTGATAAACTGGCCAGAATCCCGGCAAACCTGCGCTATATGCATCGCCGCCGGAAACCGGAAGAAGAAAATTAAGTTTGTAAGTTTTTAAGTTTGTAAGTTCTTTGGTTTAAGAAGCTGTTTTGAATTTATCGTGCGATGATTTGGGATGAGTTTTTGAGGCATTTTTGCTTCTGTGATGAGGAAGATAGCGGGCTATCTGACGAAGAACAGGAG
>NZ_NFJA01000005.1:0-70992 GCF_002159615.1 Bacteroides sp. An279 | reverse complement strand
CTCCTGTTCTTCGTCAGATAGCCCGCTATCTTCCTCATCACAGAAGCGAAAATGCCTCAAAAACTCATCCCAAATCATCGCACGATAAATTCAAAACAGCTTCTAAAATGTTATCAGCTAAACCGTCGGATTACTTCGATAAATTCTTTCCCATAACGTTCTTTCTTGTATTCGCCAATGCCGCTTATTTCTCCAAAGGCATCGATGGTAGTAGGTCTGGAAGAGGCTAGCAAATGAAGTACCTTATCCGACAGGACAATGTAGGCAGGGATAGCCTGTTGGTCGGCAAGTTTTTTGCGAAGTGCCCGCAAGGCTTCGAACAGCTGGAGGTTTTCATCTTCAAACATTGTAGGTTCCGGTTGTACGGGAGTAATGTGTGACGCCGTTTTCTTCCTTTTACGCTTCTCGTGAGAGAGGAATTCTTCTCGTTTGATAACTACTAATTGTGCACGTTCGTGCCCGAACAATACTTTTTTTCCTGTCTCTGTTATTTTGAGATGATTTTTTTCGTTGTAGGCCACTTCAAAATATCCCAGGTTCAACATTTGTAACAGATAGTCTTGCCAGTCGCGTGCCGGTACATCTCGTCCGGCTCCATAGGTTTTCAGCTTGTCGTATCCGCGTTCGATGATATCTGCTGTTGCAGCCCCTTTCAGTATGTCTATTAAGGTACTTGTACCCACCTGTTGGTCAGTACGGGCTATGGCGCTTAGTGCCTTTTGCACCAAGATGGTTCCGTCGAAACGCTGAGGAGGATTGCGGCATACATCACAATTTCCACAATCGTGGTCCATGCTTTCGCCGAAATAGTTCAGCAGAATACGCCGGCGGCAAATGTCCGCTTCGGCATACTGTTGCATACGTTTCAATTTTTCCATGTTCAACTCTTGTTGTCCGCTTTCTGAGGCAAAACGTGAAAGTAGCACAATGTCTGCTAAAGAATAAAACAGTAAAGTGTCACTGGGCAGTCCGTCACGTCCGGCACGTCCTATTTCCTGATAAAAACTTTCGATACTTTTCGGAAGATTGTAATGGATGACCCAGCGTACGTTTGATTTGTCAATGCCCATTCCGAATGCAATGGTAGCGCATACCACCTGTATACGGTCGTTGATGAAATCCTCTTGAGCCGCATCGCGTGTAGCTGCACTCAATCCGGCATGGTAGACAGTAGTGGATATGCCGTATCCTTCCAAGATTTCTGCTACTTTTTCAGTTGTGTTCCGGCTCATGCAATAGATGATGCCGCTTTCTCCGGCATGGCGGCTGATGAAGTCTACGATGGTACGTATCTTCTCTTTCTGCTGATAGCCCCGTTTTACGTCAAGACTTAGGTTCGGACGGTCGAAAGATGATATGAATATCTGTGGGTCACGCATTGCCAGTTGCTTCACGATGTCTTGCCGTGTTATTTTGTCGGCAGTAGCAGTCAGTGCTACCACAGGTATTTGCGGAAATTGTTCACGCAATGTTTTCAGTTGGGTATATTCAGGACGGAAATCATGTCCCCACTGTGAAATGCAGTGGGCTTCATCAATGGCGAAAAGTGAGATACGGATGTCTTTCAGCAGGTAGTTGATTTCCGTCAACAGCCGTTCGGGAGAGATGTAGAGCAGCTTTACCCTGCCTTGCCGGCACTCGAAACGGATATTGGCATTGCTGGTTTCATCGTTGGTGCTGTTCAAGGCACGTGCAATGATACCGTTGTTCTGTAAGGCTTCTACCTGGTCTTTCATCAAGGAGATTAGCGGAGAGACTACGATGGCGGTTCCTTCCATCAGCAATGCCGGTATCTGGTAGCAGAGTGATTTACCGCCGCCGGTAGGCATCAGTACCAAGGTATCTTTTTTTTGCAGGATGCAGTTGATGATATCTTCTTGCAACGGTCGGAAACTGGTATATCCGAAATAAGATTTGAGTGTCTTAAGCATTTCTGTATTCATATCAGGGTGCAAAGTTAAGCGAATTTGAAGTCGGAATGCGCGGAATTGCTGATTATTTTTTCACTTTCATGTTTACAAGCCGTTTTTCCGGTGTGTCGGATAGGAACATCATGAATAGCAAAAAATCATTTGTCATTGGTAACGAAGTAAAGTATCCCGGAAACGTTCACGTGTATGTACACGAGATTTTTCACAACCTTTCCTTAGATGGCAAGACCTCAGAGTTTTTTGGCAAGTCAATTTGGTACTACTAGAAAGGTCAATAGTCCTGCTTCTGAAACCGAACCCCGAAGTATTAGCTTCTAACCTCCAGCCGCCCGGCGGGCGATAACTTCTTCTGACTCCCTTTTTACTCCCGATTGGCATAAATAAATAAAAAAAATGGCATAATTCAAAAATAAGCAGCTAAATATGTTGTAGAATAGAAAAAAACTTACGTAATTTGTATAATTGCAACTATTCAATAAAATTACACTTATTATTTTAAAAGACAGATGAGGGAAAATAATCAACTAGAAGAAGTAGAACGTAAAGAAGAAGTCTCCGTGAGGAAGCCTTACAATGTGCGTGAACGCAAGATTAAGGAAGCTGCCTATCGCGATATGATCCGGGCAGAACTTGCGGATGAATTGTATGATAAGGTTCTGAATATTTTGGTCGTACAGAAAAAGTACAAAGACCCCAATTATTCGGCAAAAGACTTGGCAAAGGAATTAAAGACCAACACCCGTTATTTATCGGCAGTAATTAATTCCCGTTTTGGTATGAATTATTCGTGTCTGGTGAACGAATACCGGATTAAAGAAGCATTGCATTTGCTGGTAGACAAGCGCTATGCAGATAAAAATGTAGAAGAAATCAGCGCAATGGTAGGCTTTTCGAACCGGCAGTCGTTTTATGCAGCTTTTTATAAGAATACAGGAGAGACACCGAATGGCTACCGAAAACGGAAACGGGGAGTTTAAGAAACTAAAAATGTATTCATGGAAGAAACATTCTCTTATACGGTAGAGCAATTTGCGGATTTACAAATCTTGCGTTACCGGGTACCTGGGTTCGAACAGTTGTCTTTGAGACAGAAAATGCTGGTGTATTATCTTTCAGAGGCAGCATTGGAGGGACGTGACATCTTGTTCGACCAAAACGGGAAATACAATTTGCAAATCCGTCGTTTGCTCGAAACACTCTACGTACATTTCAACGGAAACCGTGATACGGAAGAATTCCGTTTGTTCGAAATTTACCTGAAACGCGTATGGTTCTCGAATGGAATTCATCATCATTATGCATGCGACAAGTTTGTACCGGGATTTTCACCCGATTATCTTTCCATGCTTATTGATGCTGTAAGTCCGTCGGTATTGCCACTTGCAGGAGAGGAAGATGTACAGGCTATGTGCAATAAACTCTTTCCGGTAATTTTTTCTCCGGATGTGATGCCTAAACGGGTTAATCAGACAGATGGAGAAGATTTGGTTCAGACCTCTGCCGCGAACTATTATGAAGGAGTAACGCAAAGTGAGGCGGAAACTTTCTATGCAAGACAAAAAGCATTGGGAAGTACCGACGAACCGGTAATGTATGGAATGAATAGCAAGTTGGTGAAAGAACAAGGTCAGATTACCGAACAGGTCTGGAAGGTGGGCGGGATGTATTCCGAAGCTATAGAGCGTATCATCGACTGGCTGGAAAAAGCCGAGACCGTGGCAGAAAATGAAAAACAAATCCAGGTCATCCGTCTGCTGATAGAGTTTTACCGTACGGGCAGTCTGCATACATTCGATGAATATTCCATTGCATGGCTGAAGGACACTAGTTCGCGGGTGGATTTCGTCAACGGATTCATCGAGAGTTATGGCGACCCGTTAGGGATGAAGGCAAGTTGGGAGTCGATTGTCGACTTCAAGGATTTGGAGGCTACACGGCGCACCGAACTGATTAGTGGCGAAGCACAATGGTTTGAAGATCATTCGCCTGTTGATGTGCGTTTTAAAAAGAAATCCGTAAAAGGTGTTTCGGCAAAAGTCGTTACTGCTGCTATTTTGGGAGGTGATTTGTATCCGTCAACAGCTATTGGCATTAACCTGCCTAACTCGAACTGGATACGGAGCGTGCATGGCTCAAAGTCTGTCACTATCGGCAACCTGACCGAAGCATACAATCGTGCCGCCAGAGGAAACGGTTTCCGTGAGGAATTTGTATATGGCGATACCGAACTGGCTCTGCTTGACAAGTATGCCGACATTACAGACGACTTGCACACCGACCTGCACGAATGCTTGGGGCATGGTTCGGGCAAGCTGCTTCCGGGCGTGGATGCCGATGCCTTGAAAGCATATGGCTCAACGGTTGAAGAGGCGCGTGCCGACTTGTTCGGCCTGTATTACCTTGCCGACAGCAAACTGCTGGAACTGGGACTGCTACCCGATGCCGAAGCCTATAAGGCTGCGTATTATTCGTATATGATGAACGGTCTGATGACTCAGCTGGTACGGATAGAACCTGGTCATACGGTAGAAGAAGCACACATGCGGAATCGTCAGCTGATAGCCCGTTGGGTACTTGAACAAGGAAAGACAGACAAGGTGGTCGAAATGGTGGTGCGCGAAGGAAAGACCTATGTACGCATTAACGACTATCTCCATCTGCGTACACTCTTCGGACGCTTGCTTGCCGAAGTGCAGCGCATTAAAAGCGAAGGCGACTACGAAGCGGCACGTCTGTTGGTGGAAACGTATGGGGTACAGGTAGACCCGATTCTCCATGCCGAGGTGTTACGCCGTTACAAACGTCTGCACTTGGCTCCTTACAAAGGTTTTGTCAATCCCGTTTATACCTTACAGACCGATGCCGAAGGCAAGGTGACCGATGTACTGGTATCTTATACCGAGGGATATGCAGAACAGATGTTACGTTATGCCCGGGAGTATGCGAATGTGAAATAATAGAAATTCCATTACGAAGCGCATGGTATATCATTCAAGGTGGATATCAAAAGATAAAACGGCTTTTATTTTGTTGTCCTGAGGGAGGCTGTATCAAAAGAAAAAACGACTGTCAAAAAGTAATGTCATAATCGAATGGGTTTTCCGCAGGAAATAGGCACTCAGGATGACAAAATGAAAGTTGATTCCGATTTTGATACACCCTCTACTCAGCATGACAAATGATTTTTCGCAAATCATTTTTGTGCTACTATAACTTTTTTGTGGCTAAATGCCGACATTCAAAAAAAGAAATATGGACTTACACGAAACACTTAAAGAAATCAAATCAAAATTCCGTTTGTTTATGAACGGTCCCATATCGCAAAGCATGCGAGAGAAAGGGATGAATTACAAAGTTAACTTCGGGATTGAGTACCCACGTATTAAGGAGATAGCGGCAGAATATACTCCCGACCACGATTTGGCACAAGCCTTGTGGAAGGAAGACATTCGGGAGTGCAAGATTATGGCAGGGTTGCTTCAGCCGGCGGAAACTTTTTATCCTGAAATTGCCGATATCTGGATAGAAGACATGCGTTATCCCGAGTTGGCAGAGTACACAGTGATGAACCTTTTCCAGCGTTTGCCTTATGCTGCGGAAGTCGTGTTCCACTGGATGGCAGATGAGCGCGAATACTTCCTTTTGTGTGGTTTCTTGCTGATGGCACGCCTGCTGTCGCGGGGACTTGTATTGAACGAACGTGCCGAAGCAGAGTTCATCGACCAGGCTTTTACCTCTGTTGAAAGCGAATATCTTGTAGTACAGCGGGCAGCCGCGCTTGCCTTACGCAAATATGCAGAGCAGTCTGATGCGAATGCGAAATTTATCCATAAACAACTCTCAACTTGTTTGAAATCGAAAAAGCCGGAAGTGAGAGCATTAATCGAAAGCTATATTGGATAAGAGCCTGTTTTATGCAACCTGCAAAAACAGGTACCGAAGGCGATGATAAATAAATATGGATATCCGCATTTTGCCCCCTACATGGGATGCTTTTTAAATAAATGCATGTCTGCCAACAGCTAATATATACCCCTGAAAAATGAATATATACTGCATCCGCAGTTGAATATATCTCCATCCGCGGTTGAATATATCTCCATCCGCGGTTGAATATATCTTCATCCGCAGTTGAATATATCTTCATCAGCGAATGCAGTACTACTGCGTTTTCAACTCATCGGGATGGACTGATAGCGGATATTCAATTAAAGTATTATTACATCTCAGTTTTTGCATCTGTTTCCGGTTCGTTTTTCCGGTTTTATTCGTCTGATAGCCCGTTATCCTCCTCATTACACAAGCGGAAATGCCTCAAAAACTCATCCCCAATCAATACACGATAATTTCAAAACAATTTCTTAAACAAATTCCCGTTTTTTTTATTCGGAATAGAAAGATTTTCGTTCGGATAAAAGAATGATAATTATAGGTATTTGTGTATCTTTGTTGAATCATTTAGAATTGTTGGGTTTAGTATTATGAATAAAAGAGTGTTGTTTGTCTTATTGCTGTGTCTGGGGGCATTCTCTGGACTTGTAGCGCAAAATCCGATTATTTCCGGACAGTTTACGGCTGATCCTACAGCCCGGGTATTCGAAGGGAAAGTGTATCTTTATCCTTCGCACGATATTCCTAGTCCTGTAGAACGTTTGCAGGAATGGTTTTGTATGGAAGATTATCATGTGTTTTCATCAGAGGATCTGGTGAAGTGGACAGACCATGGGGTTGTACTTTCCCAGTCAGATGTGCCATGGGGTGATGCCGGCTCTTATTCGATGTGGGCTCCCGATTGTGTGTATAAGAACGGAACGTATTATTTCTTTTTCCCTGCCAGTCCAAAGGGTGAGAAAGGCTTCCGTATCGGTGTAGCTACGTCCGATACTCCGTTTGGACCATTCAAGCCTTTGGCCGAGCCGATAGCTGGGGTACAGGGGATTGACCCTTGTGTGTTATTGGATAAAGACGGACAGGCTTATCTGTATTGGTCGGGAAGAGGATTGAATGTAGCTCGTCTGAAGGATAACCTGACAGAACTGGATTCGGCTCCAGTACTTGTGGCCGATGTGAAAGATGGGTTTAAAGAAGGGCCTTTTGCTTTCGAACGCAATGGTAAGTATTATCTGACTTATCCATGGGTAAAAGATAAAACGGAGTGTCTGGCTTATGCAATGAGTGATTCTCCGATGGGACCGTTTGAATATAAGGGCATCATCATGGACCAGTCACCTACAGGATGCTGGACCAATCATCATTCGTTGTTGGAGTATAAGGGACAATGGTATTTGTTTTATCACCATAATGATTATAGCCCGGATTTCGACAAGAATCGTTCGGTATGTATTGACTCGTTGTTTTTTAATGCTGACGGGACTATCCGGCAAGTGGTTCCTACCTTGCGTGGAGTCGGGATTGCGGATGCCCGTAGCCTGATTCAGATAGACCGTTATAGCACAAAAAGTGAAGAAGGAGTTTTTATTGATTATGTGAATCAGGATGATAAATTCGAAGGGTGGAAGACATTTTTCAGTCATGAAGGTGCATGGGTTACTTTTCATCGGGTGGATTTTGGCGATGGAAAGTTGCAAAAGGTGAGCGCCCGGGTAAGTTCGGAGATGGGTGGAACGTTACAGGTCTGTGCCGATGGACATGTGATAGCTGATATAGAAGTGCCTGTTACTGTAGGACGTTGGCAGACGTTGACGGTGCCGTTGACCGGGTTGCAAGAAGGGGTTCATAATTTGTGTGTTTCTTTGTCGTCGGGAAGAAATGTGCAAGTTGATTGGATACGTTTCGAATGATATATAAAAGGAATAGGATGAAGCCGCTTGCCTTGTTGCTGGTTGTGCTTGGTTTGTTGGGTGAAGCCTTTGGGGGTATTTTATGTGCCCAAAGTAATTCTGCATCTTTTAATTACCGTTATGTAACGATGCACGAAGGTTTATGCGACAATACCATCCGTGCCATTCACCAAGACCGTTTCCACTTTGTATGGTTAGGGACTTCAAACGGATTGGACCGTTATGACGGTTATGAATTCAAACATTATTCTGTATCTTCCGGTTGGGAAGAAAGGGTTATTGAAAGCAACTATATTAATGACATTACCGAAGATAATAGTGGGCATTTGTGGGTAGCGACCGAGGCAGGAGTAATGTTCATTGATTTGGAAAGTGAGCAGGTTGAATCGTTTCGGGATTATGCAGGTGAACATCAGGAGATACTTCATTCGCCGGTCCAGACGATTTTAATTGATGAGTTCGAGAATTTGTGGATTGGGAAAAGTGACGGGTTGGTGTATGTCAGGCTGGATAAGTTTCGGCATATCCAGGATGTGCAGATTCTGAAATCGGATGTAGATATCCGTGTATTGGTCCAGCACGGTAACGAGGTATGGGCTGGCGGATACGGGTGTCTCTTCCGTTTTGCTTCTTCCGGAACCCAGTATTATGCATTGACGTCTTTGTGGACTGGACTTGATGTCTCGAAGCTGATTTTCACCAGTGCTTATGCTTATGGAGATTATTTGTGGCTGGGCACTCAGAGTGGATTGTATTGTTGTGACACACAGAATATGAAGTTTGTTTCTTATCGCCATGCATCTGATGACCCGGAAAGCTTGTCTTCTGATTTTGTAACAGATATCACCCGGAATACTTCGGGCGATATGGTGATAGGTACACGCAATGGTTTGAATGTGCTCAGGCAGGGTGGGCATTTTGCCAGGTATGGTAAGGGAGATGCTCCTCAGTCGTTGAATGATAATTTGATTAATCGAGTCTGGGTAGATGACGATAATGTATTTTGGGTAGGTACAGAATTTGGTGGGGTCAATATTTTGTCACCGGTACGGATTTCATTCACTTATTTTTTGCGTGGGTATGAAAAAGGCAGTCCGAATGTTATCAGTACGGTGATAGAAGACGATGAAGGAAATATTCTGGCTGGCCTGGTCGATGGAGGCTTGGCTATCCGTAGAAGAGGAAGCCGGTCTTTTCGTTTTTACAGGCATGTTCCTGGAGATTCCCGTTCTTTGTCGCATGATAATATATCACGCATTGTGCAGGATTTTGAAGGGAATTATTGGATAGCAACCATAGGTGGCGGAATTGACCGGTTGCCAAAAGAATGTCTGGATGCTCCTGTGTTCGAACATTATGATGTATCTACCACTCAGTTGCCGTCGAATGATGTTTACGATATCGCTTTGGATAGTCTACGCAATTCGCTATGGATTTGCTGCAATAATTACATTTATCTGTTAGACTTTTCTTCGGGAGCTATCAGTCAGTTGCATTATTATACCCATACGGGAGAGGAAATGTATAATATGCATACCATACTCGTAGATTCGCATTCCCGCTTGTGGATAGGTGGCAATGGAGTGGGGGTTATTGATTTGGCAAATCCGCAGGATACTTATGAATGTTTTTATTACCGGTATAAGCTGGATGCTTCAGAGCATGCAGTCAGTGAGAGGATAACATGTATATTCGAGGCACAGAACGGTGATATTTATTTGGGTAGTCAGGGTAATGGTATTTATTTATTGGAGGATGCAAGGCTTTTGTCGGCGTGTAAGTTTAAAAATTACGATGTGAGATGTGGATTGTCGGATACAAGCATTTCAAGTATATTCGCAGATGATAGTGGAAACTTGTGGATTTGTACATTGAAAGGCGTTTATTTTTTTGATATTCTTACTCGGAGGGCTTTTAAGTTTGATCAGGAAGACGGATTGTTGGTGCCTCAGTTTTATCGGCGTTCAGGATGCAAGACCTCGGATGACCGTTTGCTGTTAGGTACTACCGATGGGTTGGTGGTCTTTTGTCCGGTTATGAACTTTCCAGTGCCAGAGCAGCGTAAGGTGGTGCTGACCAATGTTTCTTTTGGAGGACGGTCTTTGGTGCCTTATCTGGATGAGACCAATCTTTTATCGAGTATTGTCAATGCCCAAGAATTGCATCTGTATCCGCCCCAGAATTCGTTTGAAGTGACTTTCAGTTGTCTGGAGTATTTGGAACCGGAAAAGGTTTTTTATACTTACCGTATTCTTGAATTGGATAAAACCCCCAATATCGGATTGATGAACCGGATTGCAAGGTATACCAATCTGTCTCCTGGAACCTATACGTTGGAGATGCGCTGTACGAATCATGATAATACGTGGTCATCGCAACTGACCCGGCTAAAGATAATAGTTCATCCTCCTTTTTACCGTACCGGATGGTTTTATACGTTGCTGGCATTGGTCGCTATATTGGCATTGGGATATACCGTTTATGCATATAATTCCCGGCAAAAATATGTTCAGCGTCTATTGAAAAGGAAAATAGATGAACGTACACAAGAGTTGCATCAGACCATAACCGAGTTGACGACTTCGAGAGAAACCATTATCCGGCAACGGGATGAAATAGTGTCGATGTCCAAACAAATGGATGAGATAAATCGGGAGAAGTTGTCATACTTTACTAATATGGCACATGAGTTCAAGACACCTTTGACATTGATTCAGGGACCAGCCCAGCAACTAGAAGGTCAGCTTGTCGGAAAAGAGCAAAAGGAAAGTTTGCAAATTATCTTACGTAATGCCCGTTATTTGTTGTCATTGGTCGAACAACTGATAGATTTGCGTAAGATTGATACAAAGAAATTGACCTTGAATTATGAATGTTTTGACTTCAGGCGTTTTTTGAATGCTGTTGTAACCGATTTTTCCGGATTGATGAAAGAGCATCATCTGATTTTTTCTTGTAAGGTTCGTCTGAAGGCAGATTTTATTTCTTCCGATAAAGAGCATTTGCACAAGGTGCTGTTCAATTTGTTGTCTAATGCAGTCAAGCATACTCCCGAAAGAGGAATGATTACGTTGTATGCTTGCCAGTTTAGGAATAAGGAGGGAAAGATGTTGCTGTATTTATCAGTTTTAAATACGGGGAGTAACATCCCGCCTGAAGAGACCGAGCGCATATTTCATCGTTTTTATAGTATTAAAGGGCAAGAACGTTATTCGGTATATGGGCAGCGGAATACAGGAATCGGACTTCACATTGTAAAAGAAATTGTAAATTTGTTGGGTGGAGTCATTAAAGTTAAAAGTTCGGATAGGCGAGGGGTGGCTTTCCGGCTTTATTTCCCGGTTACATTGGCAGATGCCGAAAAAGAACCGGATGCCGTAATGCATCAGCAGCCTGTATTATTGGGTAATGATGCTGAAACTTATGTACCGGTAGATGGAAGTAAGCCGCTTTTATTGTTGGTTGAGGATAATCCGGATATGCGGTGTTATTTAAAAGTGATACTTGAAAAGTTTTATAATGTGGCAGAGGCCAGTGACGGCAATCAGGGGTATGATTTAGCATGCAAACTGGTACCCGATTTGATTCTTTCCGATTTGATGATGCCGATATGTGACGGTATTGCCTTTTGTCGGAAAATACGTGCAGACCGTTCATTGAAACATATTCCTTTTGTTTTGCTTTCGGCCAATTCGGACGCTGAAGCACAGACCGAAAGTTTTGGTAGTGGCGTTGATGGGTATCTGACCAAACCTTTTGATGAGGCTGTTTTGTCGGCCTGTCTTCAGTCTGTAATAAAAAACCGTGAGATACAGCGACGTAGGTCGGATGTTGAGCAGGAATTTATGCCGGAGTTGAAAGACCTTGCCCAGCCAGACAAGGTTTTTATGAATGAAGTTTTGGCAGTATTGGAGCGTAATTATGCTGACTCTGATTTTGGCGTAAAGGAGTGGATGGAGATGTTGCATGTCAGTTATGCAGTCATCTATAAGAAAATGGTTTCGTTGACAGGGCTTTCGCCTGTACGTTTCCTGCAGGTTTACCGTTTGCAGAAAGCGAAGTTGTTGTTGGAAAATAGTAGTAATGTAATTGTGTCTGAGGTCGCTTATAAGGTTGGTTTTAACGATCCGAAATATTTTACCAGGGTTTTTGTCCGTCAATATGGACAGACCCCCACCGCTTTCGTCAAGACTTGACGAAAGCGGCAGATGTCTGCTTATTGTATATCGGGCATTATCGTGTCGGAATGTTTTATAGCCGCCGGAGGAAGAAGAATTCGTTTTCCGAATGTGGCTTTTTGAGGCATAGGCAAACTTGGATACAAAGGAAGTTGGCTGTGGCTTCTTGTTGAGAGGTTTTCGTATTTACGTCCGGCACGGAGTAATGCTGCTTGCAGCAAAGGTTCGTTTACATCGCCTAGCTGGTAAGGAAGCATCGGATTGTCTTCTACCGTTACATCGGGTTGTAGTCCGTCGGGCATACAGGGAGTTTCTCCATTGGCATTCTGGTAGATGCTGATCATAACATATACGCCCCAATTTTTGATTTCTTCCTGACAGCGTTGGTATGTATCTTCACCACTTAGCATCAATCCGGTACAATACTTGCCATGTGAAGCCGTACCTATCAGTTCTATGTCCATATAAGGCATTAGTCCGCTTAGCAGAGCTTCGGATGCTGAGGCTGTACCGGAAGAAATGATTCCGTATATTTTCTTTAACCCGATGTTGGCGTCTTTGGTACTAATGTGCAGGTTAATATCATCATAGTTATATTCTGTGGTGAAGCGTGTTTCCAGGCTGATGCCTTCTTGGCGGTATATTTCTGTCAGATAATCATTGTAAGTTTCTTTTTCGAATATTTTTTTCGCTTCTACATCAGCTTGTGGGGCAAACATTGATGCCAGGACGTTTTCGGTTATGACATATCCTCCGCCATTATATCTCAGGTCAAGTATCAGTTCGGAAATGTTTTCGCTTTTGAATTTCTTGCCGATTTCTACCAGTTCAGGGATAGCAATCAGGTCGAAACTGGCATAAGCCAGGTAGCCCACTTTTTTGCCGTTGAATTCGTAGACCGTATCGCATAATATCGGATTTTCATACAGGGTTGTGGCTGTCAGTTCTACTTCTTTGCCCGAAGCGGTAATCGAATAGCTTTCCCAATCTATTTCTGCAAGTGCAACGGTCAGCGAGGAAGCGTAATAAAGTTCTTGATAATTGTCTGTTGTAATGTTTTGTCCGTTTATCCATAAAAGGATGTCTCCCCGTTTCAGTCCGGCTTTTTCTGCAGGGCTTCCTGCTGATACATAATTGATTACACCGATACATTGGTTGTCGTCAGACACCAGGTAAACGGTCAGGTTCCATCCGAATGTTGTGGACACACCGCCTACGCTGCTGGTAAACGCATCCATATCATCGGTCATCATGGTCCATTTGTCGATATACTTGTCGCCTTCGTGGTATCTGATTTTATCTACAGTTTCAATAGGGTCTTCATTGGTTTCGATATTCCATGCTTCCAGGTCATCGTTGATATTTTTATTCCAATAATAATATGTACTCAAGATGTCTTTGCCTAATTTGTTGGCATAATAGATTTCATTGCTTATTGTTGTCGTTTCTGGTGTCTGGTCGGGCGTATCATCAGAGCAGGCTGTCCATATACAGCTCCCTGCCAGCAGAAAAAGGATTTTTAAAAGTGCTTTTTTCATACAGTCTTTTGTGTGTTTAATGTTGTCCTAATATTGAACTAATTGTGCAAAAGTAACAAAAAAAGCAGAACGAGCAACATTTTGTAGGAAATAAAGTGAATGGTGAATAAAAAATCCACAAAGACATTGGTGTATGTCTTTGTGGATTTATAAGAGGTAAGGGATAAGTGTTTATTCTACTTCTCCCAATGAGTTGCCGTATTCCATTTCGCCTTGCACCACGAAAAATACATCATCTGGGTCGAAAGGACCCATTCCGTCTTTCTTGGCTTCACCGACTATGTAGTTTACAATTTCATCCTGGTCGATGTTGATGTATCCTTCTTCATCGGGTTGAGCATCCAAACAGCCGCTGGTTGTATAGTAATCTACTATCAAGTCGAGCATATAATACAGTTCGTCATCCGAGAATTTGCCTTTTAAATCTTGCGGCAAATAATTCTTGATGAATGCGATGGTCTTTTCATCGTCTTCATCTTCCAACAAGAAATTGTCATCCATTCCCATAGTTCAGTTCTTTTTTTAGAATGAATATCCGCATTTTGTCAATCTGTCAGGTGCTATTTGGTATTAGCCTTGTATCTTTTGTAGGATAAATACAACTTTAGCCTTTGTTTCAGAATGGGGCAGATTGCGGATACTCATATTTAAGATTAATGATATTTACTTTTGAAGAAATTACTTCAACAAAGCTTCTACTTTTTCTTTCAGAGCGGCTTTTGTAGTAGCTCCTACTTGTTTGTCAACGACTTTACCATCTTTGATGAAAAGTACGGTTGGAATATTACGAACTCCAAACTGTCCGGGCAGGTCTGAATTTTCGTCCACATCACATTTACCGATGTTTACACTGTCTTTGTATTCTTCGGCCAGTTCTTCAATATACGGGGCAATCTGGCGGCAAGGTCCACACCATGTTGCCCAAAAGTCCAATACTACCGGTTTTCCTTCTGCTACGATTGCATCAAAATTGTCATCTTTAATTGTCAGTGCCATAATTCAAATGTTTATTGTTATCAAAATATCTACGCAAATATATACTAATTTATTTTATAGTCCAACAAAGGTTGGGTTTTTAAATAATTTACTAGGTTTTTATGTACTTCAATCTTCAATGTGCGTGAAAGCAAGTTGACAAACATTTGTCCGTCTTCATCGCGGATGAAGAAGTATAATTCGGTATTTCCCGGACTGTCTTTTACCATAGACCCCAATTCCATAATCATTTCGTCATTGATAGCAGACAGTGGAGCTGTTACGGTCAGTTTTTCTATCAGCCGGTCTTTTACGTCTGGTAGCAGTTCAATGGTGTTGACTTTTATTTCCCATTCGTCAGGTTTCCATTGCTTGGGCTGGCATTTACCTTTTAGATAAAGGAACATACCTTCTACAAAAAAGTTCTTTTTATCTACCCATTCGTTGCCGAAAAATGCAAATTCACCTGTTCCTGAGTAGTCTTCTATTTTGGCTATGCCATAGGGTTTTCCTGTACGGGTATATCCTTCGCGTACACCAGTAACGATACCTCCCATGGTCAGGTCATGATTTTGCAGTGGTGTCAGGTCTGCCAGTTGTATCATGTGCGTATTGCATACATCTTCCAGTATGACAGCATATTCGTCAAGCGGATGGGCGGAAAGGTAGATACCTACCAGTTCACGTTCTTTATTCAAGCGTTCCAAATCGCTCCATGTCGGTGCGGAAATGATTTCCGGAGTTGCTATTTCTATTTCTTCGGTACCACCAAACAGAGAATTGGCCGTAGCTGCTTTGTCCAGCTGGTACCGGTTACCATAACGTACCAGTACTTCGGTGAACGTTTCTTCTTTGGCGTTTTTCATAAAGAAATCTTCACGTTTGATACCTGTAAAGCTATCAAATCCGCCTGCCAATGCCAGGTTTTCAATGTTTTTGCGGTTGCAAGCCGACAGGTTGACACGTTGCACGAAATCGAAGATGTTTTTGAACGGTCCGTTTTTTTCCCGTTCTGACAAAATGCTTTGTACAGCTGATTCGCCTACTCCTTTGATGGCACCTAGTCCGAACCGGATGTCTCCGTGGTAGTTTACCGAGAATTTCAGGTTACTTTCATTTACATCCGGTCCCAGTACATTGATGCCTGTAGCCTTACATTCATCCATCAGTTTGGTAATTTCGGTGATATTTGAAATGTTCCGGCTCATGGTTGCTGCCATGTATTCAGACGGATAATTGGCTTTCAGATAAGCTGTCTGGTAGGCTACCCACGAGTAGCATGTAGCGTGCGATTTGTTGAATGCATACGAAGCGAATTTCTCCCAGTCAGCCCAAATCTTTTCAAGGGTTTTCGGGTCGTGTCCGTTTTTCTTTCCCCCTTCGATAAATTTGGGTTTCATGTGATCCAGCTTGTCACGCAATTTCTTTCCCATCGCTTTACGCAGGGCATCCGATTCGCCTCGTGTAAAATCAGCAAGCAGGCGTGAGAGCAGCATCACCTGCTCCTGGTATACTGTAATGCCATAAGTATCTTTCAGGTACTTTTCCATGATAGGAATGTCATATTCTATTGGCTTCCGTCCGTGTTTCCGGTCGATGAAGTCTGGAATATAGTCCATCGGTCCCGGACGATACAGGGCATTCATGGCAATCAAGTCTTCAAAAGTGGAAGGCTGAAGTTCACGGAGATATTTCTGCATACCGGCGGACTCGAACTGGAATGTACCGATGGTCCGTCCGTCGCTATATAATTTATAGGTAGCAGGGTCGTCAATCGGAATTTCGTCTATATTCAGTTGTATTCCCTTGCTGTGACGGATGTTTTCAAGGGCTTCTTTGATGATAGACAGGGTTTTCAGACCTAAGAAGTCCATCTTGATTAGTCCTGTTTCTTCGATAACAGACCCTTCGTATTGAGTCACCAGCATCTTCTCGCCGGTTTCTTTATCATCAGCTGTACTTACTGGCACCCAGTCGGTGATGTCATCGCGGCAGATGATTGTACCACATGCATGTACCCCTGTATTGCGTACATTGCCTTCCAGCATCTTTGCATATTTGATTGTGTCACGCAGGATTGGGTTCGGAGAAACCTCTGCCTCCTGCAGTTCGGGGACATAAGCAATGGCATTCGGGAGATTCAGTTTTTTGTCTGGAATCTTGTCGGGTATCAGTTTACATAGCCTGTCAGACTCGGAAAGAGGAAGCTTTTGCACTCGTGCAACATCTTTGATGGCAAGTTTGGTAGCCATGGTTCCATAAGTGATGATATGTGCTACTTTCTCTTGTCCGTATTTTTCTGTTACCCAGTTTAAAACGCGTCCTCGACCATCATCGTCAAAATCGACGTCAATATCAGGCAATGAGATTCGGTCAGGATTTAAGAAACGTTCAAACAGCAAGTCATATTTAATAGGGTCAATCTGTGTAATGCCCAGACAGTATGCTACAGCCGAACCTGCCGCTGAACCACGTCCGGGTCCTACGGAAACATCCAGCAGATTACGTGCGGCCGAAATGAAGTCTTGCACAATCAGAAAGTATCCGGGGAAACCCATGGTTTTCATGATGTGCAGTTCGAATTTGATACGTTCCTTTACTTCTTCGCTCAGCTCATCACCGTAGCGTCGGCGGGCACCTTCGTAAGCAAGTTTTGCCAGATAGTCTGCTTCCAGTTTGATACGGTATAATTTTTCGTAACCTCCCAGTCGGTCTATTTTTGCTTTGGCATCGGCTTCACTCATGACAATGTTCCCGTTTTCGTCTTGCGTGAATTCGTCGAACAGGTCTTTTTCAGTATATTTTTTACGATACTCTTCTTCTGTGCCGAAATCTTCCGGAATGGCAAAAGTCGGCATAATCGGAGCATGGTCTATTGAATAAAATTCAACCTTATCGCATACTTCACAGGTGTTGGCCAGTGCTTCGGGCACATCGCTGAAGATGGCGTTCATCTCTTCGCGCGTCTTCATCCACTCTTGTTTGGTGTAAAGCATGCGTTTAGGGTCGTCCAGGTCTTTGCCTGTGCTCAGGCATATCAACCGGTCGTGTGCTTCAGCATTTTCTTCGTCAACAAAATGTACGTCGTTGGTGCAGACCAGCTTGATATCGTATTTTTTTGCATACTCGATAAGTTTCTTGTTGACCGTTTCCTGCAATTTATAGACTTCGTGATTGGCGCGTGGCACAGTAGCTTTATGGCGTTGCAACTCCAGATAATAATCATCGCCAAACAGATTCTTGTACCATTGTATAGCTTCTTCTGCTTCGGCAAACTGTCCTGCAGTGATGCGTCGTGGTACTTCTCCTCCCAGACAGGCAGAACAAACAATCAGTCCTTCATGATATTTTTCAAGTTCTGCCCGGTCGGTGCGGGGGCGCATATAGAATCCTTCTGTCCAGGCTTTCGATACCAGTTTGATAAGGTTGTGATAACCTTGCAGGTTTTTGGCAAGTACAATCAGGTGATAACCACTTTGGTCGGGTTTACCGTTTTTATCGCTCAGCCGGTTGCGTGCGACATACATTTCGCATCCGATAATTGGTTTGAACAATCTTTTTTGGGCAGCTTCCAGTTGTTCGCGGCAGGTTGCCAAATCGGCTTCTACGTTTTCCGATTCTGTCTTTCCGCTTTCCAGTCCGGCTATTTTCTTCTTCAAGTCTTTTATTTCTCCGTTTGTGGCTCCGTTTTTCTTATTTACATAATTGAAAAACTCTTTGATACCGAACATATCACCATGGTCAGTAATGGCAATACCTTTCATACCATTTCCGATGGCTTTGTCTACCAGGCGGGTAATGGATGCTTGCCCGTCCAGAATAGAATATTGAGTGTGAACATGTAAATGAACAAAATCCTGCATAATTCAGTTTATATGGTAAAATCAGCCCAAAGATACCGAGTTTATGCGAAGAATCAAAAGACAAAGTTGTAAAGAAGGCAGAATTTTATGAAAAAAAGAAAGAAAGTCACAATTCTGAACGTTGTTTATTTGCAGGGTAGATAAATTAACTTTATTTTTGCACGATAAATAAAAGTGTGACCTATTGTTTCAAGTATGAATAAGATAAGAAAAAAGATAAAGAAGATTAGGCTGCATCAGGAAGGAACCCATATCTTGGTGAGCGCTGCCATCATACTCCTTATTATAAATATAGCTCTTTATTGGGGGCTGGAGTGTAAATGGCCTTTTTATATCGTGGCTTTAGCCAGTCTTTTTTTGTATTCGATGATGGTCAACTTTTTCCGTTGTCCGATACGTCTTTTCAATAAGGATACGGAGAAAATTGTCGTTGCACCTGCCGATGGAAAGGTGGTGGTGGTAGAAGAGGTGGACGAGCATGAATATTTTCACGACCGCCGGCTGATGGTTTCTATTTTTATGAGTATCACTAATGTACATGCCAACTGGTATCCTGTAGATGGAACCGTGAAGCATGTTTCCCATCAGAAAGGACGGTTTATGAAAGCATGGCTTCCGAAGGCAAGTACCGAAAACGAACGCTCGACCATTGTGATTGAAACACCTGAAGGACATACGGTCATGGCACGCCAGATAGCAGGAGCTGTGGCGCGACGTATCGTTACGTATGCTGAAGTGGGAGAAGAATGTTATATAGACGAGCATATGGGATTCATCAAGTTTGGTTCCCGGGTGGATGTCTATCTGCCTTTAGGTACAGAAATTTGTGTGCGGATGGGGCAGAAAACGGTCGGTAATCAGACGGTTATCGCCAAACTGAAATAAAGAATTAAAGGAAGGAGGAACAGAAATGGCCAATGCAATGATTCGGAACATTCCGAATACACTGACTTGTTGCAACTTGTTTTCGGGTTGCATTGCCTCATGCATGGCTTTTCAGGGCAATTATGTATGGGCGTTTGTTTTCATTATCATCGGTGCGGCTTTTGACTTTTTCGATGGTATGGTGGCACGTTTACTGCATGTCTCGTCTCCTATCGGTAAAGAATTGGATTCGCTGGCCGATGATATTACTTTCGGTCTGGCGCCTGCAGCTATTGCTTTTGCCTTGTTTCAGGAGGTGCATTATCCCGATTTTATCCAGAGCCTGCGTCCGGTATTGCCTTATACGGCATTTCTGGTTGCTGTATTCTCGGGGCTACGTTTGGCTAAATTCAATATTGATACACGGCAGGCCAGTTCGTTTATCGGTATGCCTACTCCTGCCAATGCTTTGTTCTGGGGTTCGCTGGTGACAGGCGAGCATGCCTTTCTTACTTCGCCTCATTTTAATGCCGTGTATTTGTTTGTACTGGTTGTGGTAATGTCACTTCTGCTGGTAGCTGAATTGCCGATGTTTTCACTTAAGTTTAAAGATTTGTCATGGCAGCATAATAAGGTGAGTTATATCTTTTTGATTGGCTGCATACCTTTATTCTTGATTTTCCAGTGGAGTGGTTTTGCAGCTGTTATCATCTGGTATGTTATCTTGTCTTTGCTTTTCCGTAAAAAATCATAAAGAGACAATCGGTGGCACGGTTGTTGTACGATAAAAACAAACCAAAAGCCAATAGCTTATGTTTCATATTTTAGGATTTTTGTTTTTCTTCGTTCTGGTAATCTTGATTATCGGGCTGGTATTATTGTCTAAAATTGTCCGCACGATATTCGGATTTGGACGTAAGATGACACGGAGCGGTACTGCCGAAGACACTTATCGGCAACGTACGACCTATGCAGAAGATACACGTCGTGATGACGAATCGCAATATTCGGATAAGGATTCCCGGCGCCGTAAGAAGGTTTTTGATAGCGATGAGGGGGAATACATTGATTTTGAGGAAATCAAAGATAAATGAAGAATGAAGAATACCTGCGGAGGAGAATTCTTCATTCTTCATTTTTCATTTTATTCTTCTTCTACCAGATCCTGAATAGGCATTTGCCGTTTGATGGCTTCGCGGAACGAGATGATGGTTTCCGAGCGCGAAAGCCCTAAAGGCTGTAGCTTGTCATGGATGATGTTAAGGAGATGGTGGTTGTTTTTTGCATAAATCTTAATAAACAAATCATATTGTCCGGTTGTAAAGTGGCATTCCACAACTTCGGGAATGAGTTTCAACGCTTCCGTTACTGAATCGAATTGTTCAGGGTCTTTCAGATACAGACCGATATAGGCACATGTTTCGTAACCTATTTTTTCTGGATCTATAATAAACTCGGAACCTTTCAGGATACCTAGATTGGTCAGCTTTTGAATGCGCTGATGAATGGCTGCACCCGATACATTGCAAGCTCGGGCGACCTCTAAGAACGGAATACGTGCATTATCTGCTATTAATCGCAGAATCTGTTCGTCTAATTTGTCTAATTGATGATGTCCCATTTATTTTATTTTAGTTTGATACAAATATAATGATTTTTCTTTCAAATGCCTATATGTGACTAACTTTTCTCAAGTTTTTAGCATGAATTTGCCAGATAGTCTTATCTTTGCGTACTAAAAACAGATGCGTCATGAGAAAAAGAATTATGTTTACACTCTTGGCTTTGCTCTTTTGGTGGAATGGAGCAGAGGCCCAAAGTTTCGATGACTATTTCATCGACAAAACACTTCGTGTTGATTATTTGTTCAATGGAGATGCCAGCAAGCAGGTCATCAGCCTTGATGAATTGGTTTCGCTTCCCGGATGGGCGGGAAGGAGACATGCGCTCGATCGTCTTCCCTTGGAAGGGAATGGAGATATCACGATGGTTGACAAGGCGAGTGGCAAAGTGATTTACCGTACTTCCTTTTCCAGTTTGTTTCAGGAATGGCTGGGTGAGAAAGAGGCACAGCTGCTTACACGTGGTTTTGAGAATACCTTCTTGTTGCCATATCCTAAATATCCGGCTATTGTGACCGTCCGTCTGAAGGATGTCCGGCATCAGCCTTGTGCCGTGCTGAAGCATGAAGTCAATCCGGAAGACATTCTTATCCACCAGAGAGGTACTTCTCAAATCACGCCACACCGTTATTTGCTTCAGAATGGAGCTTCGGATGCGTGTATCGATATCGCTATCCTTGCCGAAGGCTATACATCGGATGAGATGGAGCTTTTTTATAAGGATGCGCAAGACGCTTGCGAGGCTATTTTTTCTCACGAGCCATTCAAGCGGCTGAAACATAAATTCAATGTTGTCGCGGTAGAATCGGTTTCACAAGATAGTGGGGTCAGCATTCCTCGGAAGAACGAGTGGAAGAATACGGCAGTCAGTTCGCACTTCGATACTTTTTATTCCGACCGCTACTTGACGACCCGTTCGGTGAAGGCAATGCATAACTGGCTTGCCGGCATCCCTTACGAACACATTATTATATTAGCCAATACCGATACCTATGGAGGCGGAGGTATCTATAACGCCTATTTGCTTACGACGGCTCATCACGCTATGTTCAAGCCCGTGGTGGTGCATGAGTTCGGGCATAGTTTTGGAGGGCTTGCCGATGAGTATGCCTACGATGAGGCTCCCAGTCCGCTTTATCCCTATGAGGTAGAACCGTGGGAGCCTAATATCACGACCTTGGTCGATTTCGGAAGCAAATGGAAAGACCTGGTGCCTGAAGGTATTCCGGTGCCTACACCGGTGGAAACCGATCCGGCAAAGATTTATACCAAGGTAGGTGTTTACGAAGGTGCCGGATATACGAAAAAAGGCATTTACCGTCCTACCACTGAGTGCCGGATGAAAATCAACGAAGCTCCCTGTTTCTGTCCGGTATGCGAACGGGCACTCGAACGTCTGATCCGTTTTTATACTGAATAAAGAGGACAATCACACGTTTCGTGGCATTGTGTATTTGTGGATGTCATCATAGTAGAGATATACCGCGCATGATGTAAAAAACTCACAAACTTATAAACTCACAAACTTAAAAACTCACAAACTTATAAACTCACAAACTTATAAACTCACAAACTTAAAATCTTATGCTTGTTTTTACACGTATTAACACCCAGCATCCTCATTACCCTTTTGTAGAAAAATTGCTGCATCTGTCTTTTCCCGAAGAAGAACGCCGTGACGATGAGGGGCAACGCTGGAACACGGACTATAACGAACGGTTTCATTGTTATCTGCTGACTGATAAGGATGAGAACGGAAAAGAAGAACTTATCGGTGTGATTACCGTATGGAAACTGGACGGTTTTTATTACGCCGAGCATCTTGCCACTTCGCCCCAGATTCGTAACCGTGGTTATGGGCGTCAGGTTATGGAGGCACTGAAGATGCAGTTTGCAGGGAGTGTCATTGTCTTGGAAGTGGAAAGACCTGATGACGAGATGAGTCGGCGTCGTATCGGTTTCTACCAACGTTGCGGCTTTAGCTTATGTATGCAGGATTATTATCAGCCCCCTTATCGGGCAGGAGGAAAAGGGTTGCCGCTTTACTTGATGTATGCAGGTGCCGACGAGATAGACTCATATTATCCGCAGATACGTGACGAAATTTATCGGAATGTGTACGGAGTAAAGGTGTAGGGCGAACATTTCTCTTCTTCTGATTGTTTTATTTAACAGGCAAGATACTTGAATATTGCATATTTATTAGTATCTTGCTTGTTCTTAATCAGTATAGAGACCAAACGTTTAATTAAAAGGAAAGAGTATGAAAAACTGGAGAATGGAAGCCATTATACTGGCTGTAGGTATGCTTTTGTTGGGAGTGTTTATTAAAAACGGATTTAGCGAATTTGCTCAAAAAGACCGCAGTGTAAACGTGAAAGGACTAGCCGAAATGGAGGTTCCAGCCGACAAGGTGACGTGGCCTCTGGTATACAAGAGCTTGGGGAATGACTTGGGAGCATTGTATGATGACATCAAACGCTCGAACCAGACGATTTTGGAATTTCTGAAGGAAAAAGGACTTGCCGAAACGGAAATCAGTGTCAATGCTCCTGAAATCATCGACCTGAAGGCGGAACGGTATAGTAATAATAATGATACACCGTACCGTTATAATGTGACTTCGGTTATCACCGTTACTTCGATGAAGGTGGACCTGGTGCGTAAGCTTATCAGTGAACAGGGAGAATTACTGAAACGTGGGATTGCCATCACGGGAGGCGACTATCGGTATAATGTGTCATACGAATATACCAGTCTGAACAAAATCAAGCCGGGCATGATAGAAGAAGCTACCAAGAATGCCCGTGAGGCAGCCGAAAAGTTTGCCAAAGATTCAGAAAGCGAACTGGGCAAGATCAGACATGCCAGTCAGGGGCAGTTCAGCATCAGCGACCGCGATGCCAATACTCCTTATATAAAGAAAGTGCGGGTGGTTACGACAATAGAATATTCGCTGGAGGATTAAAAAAACGGTTAAAAGTTTTCACTTTCAGGAATTTGTTATACCTTTGCACCCGATTTAGATCAATATAAAGTCTAACACAATTAGTTATTTACAAAACAATTATTTAAACTTAATGGAAAACTTAAAAGACGTAAAGCCCATTGAAGATTTCAATTGGGATGCTTATGAGAGCGGTGAGTCAGCATCAAGCATAAGCAAAGAAGAACAAGAAAAGGCTTATGACAACACCTTGAACAAGGTAGGCGACCATGAGGTGGTTGACGGTACCGTAATCGCAATGAACAAACGTGAGGTTGTAGTGAACATCGGCTACAAGTCAGACGGTATCATCCCGCTGAGCGAATTCCGCTACAATCCCGACCTGAAGGTGGGCGACACTGTAGAAGTGTACATCGAAAACCAGGAAGACAAGAAAGGCCAGCTGATCTTGTCGCACAAGAAAGCGCGTGCTACACGCTCTTGGGACCGTGTCAATGCAGCACTCGAAAACGAAGAAATTATCAAGGGTTACATCAAGTGCCGTACGAAAGGCGGTATGATTGTAGACGTATTCGGCATCGAAGCATTCTTGCCGGGTTCGCAAATCGATGTGAAACCTATCCGCGACTACGATGTGTTCGTAGGCAAGACGATGGAATTCAAGGTTGTAAAAATCAATCAGGAATTCAAGAATGTGGTTGTTTCGCACAAGGCGCTTATCGAAGCCGAACTGGAACAACAGAAGAAAGAAATCATCAGCAAGCTCGAAAAAGGCCAGGTACTGGAAGGTACTGTCAAGAATATCACTTCTTACGGCGTATTCATCGACTTGGGCGGCGTAGACGGTTTGATCCACATCACCGACTTGTCGTGGGGCCGTGTAAGCGATCCGCATGAAGTCGTTCAGTTGGATCAGAAACTGAATGTAGTTATCCTCGACTTCGATGACGAAAAGAAACGCATCGCTTTGGGCTTGAAGCAACTGACTCCGCATCCATGGGACAGCCTCGATCCGAACTTGAAGGTAGGCGACCATGTGAAAGGCAAAGTTGTCGTTATGGCTGATTACGGAGCATTCGTTGAAATCGCTCCGGGCGTAGAAGGACTGATTCACGTATCAGAAATGTCTTGGTCGCAACACTTGCGTTCGGCTCAGGACTTCATGAAGGTAGGCGATGAAATCGAAGCCGTTATCCTGACACTCGACCGCGACGAACGCAAGATGTCTTTGGGTATCAAGCAGCTGAAACCGGATCCATGGGAAACGATTGAAGAGAAATACCCCGTAGGCTCTAAGCACACGGCTAAGGTACGCAACTTCACCAACTTCGGCGTATTCGTAGAAATCGAAGAAGGTGTAGACGGACTGATTCACATCTCTGACCTGTCTTGGACGAAGAAAATCAAACATCCGTCAGAATTCACTCAGATCGGTGCAGACATCGATGTAGTAGTTCTGGAAATCGACAAGGAAAACCGTCGCCTGAGCTTGGGTCACAAGCAATTGGAAGAAAATCCGTGGGATGTATTCGAAACCGTATTTACAGTAGGTTCGGTACACGAAGGACGCATCATCGAAATGCTGGATAAGGGTGCCGTTATCGCATTGCCTTACGGTGTAGAAGGTTTCGCAACTCCGAAACACCTGGTAAAAGAAGACGGATCTCAAGCTCAGCTCGATGAAAAGCTTCCGTTCAAGGTCATCGAATTCAATAAGGACGCTAAACGCATTATCTTGTCTCACAGCCGTATCTTCGAAGATGCTCAGAAAGCAGAAGAAAAGGCAGAAAAGAAAGCTAAGCGTGTAGCTAAGAAGGAAGAAACTCCGATGATTCAGAACCAGGCTGCTTCTACTACTTTGGGTGATATCGATGCTTTGGCAGCATTGAAGGAACAGTTGGAAGGAAAGAACAATAAATAATTTCTTCTTTATATCAGAAAAAGGGATATGCTTTTGGGTATGTCCCTTTTTTATTGGCTGAAGTTCTTGGAAAATGTGTTATTTTTGCTCCAGAAAAATAATCTTTATATCTATGAAACAGGCATTGAAACTGGTAGGCATGTTCCTTATAGGAATTTTATTGGGGGTGATGGTAAGTGGAGCAGGTATAGCCCTGTTTACCGATATGACCTTGGCTGCATTTTTCGGGAAACTCTTCAGACTGCATATAGCAGAAGTTATTGGTTTCCCACTCTTGTTTATATGCTTTTTTCTGATAACCCTATTCTTGCAGGTTACTTTGCACGAGGCAGGACACCTGATATGCGGATTGGCTTCGGGGTATCGTTTCGTGTCGTTCCGTATCTTTAATTTCACGTGGATACGCAAGGATGGTAAATGGGTCTTGAAACGTTTCAGTGTGGCAGGTACCGGAGGGCAATGCTTGTTGGCTCCGCCTGATAGGCCTGAGGAAGAGATTCCGGTATGCGGATATAACATGGGTGGTGTAATGATGAACATTTTGACTGCCCTTGTGGCTTTGGGATTTTTATTGTGGATGGAGGATTTGCCTTTCATGTTATCGGTTTTTCTGGTGTTTTGGGTAATAATCGGATTGTTTTTGGGAGTGACAAATGGTGTTCCGATGAAGCTGGGTGGAATAGGGAACGATGCTTATACATTGCGTTTGCTGAGACATAATCCGGCAACGAAGCATGCTCTGATATTGCAACTTCGTATAAATGCGCTGATACAAGAAGGGATGCGTCCGAAAGATATGCCCGAAGAATGGTTCAAGCAAGATGCGGCAACGATAGATTACAAAGACATTCTGCAAGCGACAATCGGACTGATGAACGTGTCCCGCCTGCTAGATCGGGAAGAGTGGGAGGACGCTTATCGTCTTTTGGAAGATGTCAAGAGCCATAGCTCCGAACTGATAGGTATTTTGCAACAAGAAACGGATGCTGAGCTGCTTTTTACAGCTTTGGTAACTGGGAGGATGGAACGTGCCGGTGAACTTGCGACTGATAAATTGCTGCGTTATATTCACCTATATAGTCGTGTCAGTTCTTCGAAACAGCGTCAACTTTTCGCACTGGCTTTGTATCAGGAACACGACAGGGAAAAGGCCGAAACTATATACCGCAGCGTCGTGAACCTTCGTGAGAAATACCTCATGCAAGGGGAGGTGAATATGGATATTGCCTTGATGGAAGTCTTGCTGGCGCAGGAGGCTTAGAAGCTGTTTTGAATTTCTCCAAAAAGTTTTTCTTGGCTTGATGTATCTGTTTTCGTGTGTGCTTTGGGCGATTTTTTGGTCCTTTTCGCTCCTGTTCTTCGTCAGATAGCCCGCTATCTTCCTCATCACAGAAGCGAAAATGCCTCAAAAACTCATCCCAAATCATCGCACGATAAATTCAAAACAGCTTCTGAAAGCCTGTCGTTTAAATTTTGCTTAATATAGACCTGATATCATACTGCTTATCGGAAAATTGGAAAATTTAAACAAACTCTGCGTGAAAATGCTGCATAAAAAGTTGGTTATATGGATTTAAAGCTATATCTTTGCAGCCGATTTAGTCCGTGGAGGTAAAGAAGCAACCGGAGAGAGCGGTTCACCTTGCGGAGAAAACCCGTTTAACAGTAATAAAAAAATGTACGTAATTGTAGAAATTAACGGTCAGCAGTTCAAAGTAGAAGAAGGAAAGAAACTCTTTGTTCAGCACATTCAAAACGCAGAAAGCGGTGCAACTGTTGAATTTGACAAAGTTTTGTTGGTAGACAACAACGGTGAAGTAAAAGTGGGTGCTCCTACCGTAGAAGGAGCCAAAGTGGTTTGCGAAGTAGTTTCTCCGCTGGTAAAAGGCGATAAAGTGCTGGTATTCCACAAGAAGAGAAGAAAAGGCTACAGAAAACTGAACGGTCATCGTCAACAGTTTACTGAATTGACCATTAAACAAGTTATTGCTTAATCATTAAAAACGTAGAAGAAAATGGCACATAAAAAAGGTGTAGGTAGTTCTAAGAACGGTCGTGAATCGGCAAGTAAGAGATTAGGCGTAAAGATATTCGGCGGTTCAGCTTGTAAAGCTGGTAACATCATTGTTCGTCAGAGAGGTACAGTTCATAACCCCGGCGAAAATGTAGGTATGGGAAGCGACCATACACTTTACGCATTGGTAGATGGAACCGTATGCTTCAAGAGAGGTCGTAAAGACAAGAGTTATGTATCGGTAGTTCCTGCTGCGGCTGAAGCATAATCAAATCCGAAAACGTATTTAGGTAGAAAAAGAGGCTTTCATTGAAAGCCTCTTTTTTATGCCAGATGGACGTAGAACGTGTTATTCGTTTTTCAGCAATGCTGTAAGGTCGTTCATAATGCCGGTATGCGGATAGGCGGCAAGCTCTTCCCGGGTGGTTGTTCCGTGAAGCACGCCTGCAAAGTCTATTCCTGCCGCCCGGGCAGTTTCCGCATCTACAGTGCTGTCGCCTACGTACAGGACATCCGTTTTTTCTGTTTGTAGCTTTTCGAGGGCGATGAATACGCCTTCGGGCGAAGGCTTAGGAGTCTGCACGTCTTCTCCACCTACGATGAGGTCGACCGTGCTTTCGGGAAGCGCATGTCCCAACAGTTCCATGATGCGGTAACGGTATTTGGTGGAGATGATGCCCAGTTTCGCTCCGCGTGCTTTCAGCGTTGCCAGCACGTGTGAGGTTTCGGGGAAGAGGCGGGTGTTTGCCGTCATATACTTGTCCGCTTCCTTTACGTATTCCTTCCGGTAGGCTTCCAGGGTATCGGCATCGGTGATTCCGCTGAGGAGGGAGAACGATTCCACCAGCGTTTTGCCAATGGTCCGCTTGATGGCTTCATCACTGATGCCGGTATGATGATGGCGTTCGAGCACGTTGCGGTAACACATCACGATGCCTTTCGACGAATCTGCCAATGTATAGTCGAAATCGAAAAGATAAGTCTGGTATGTTTTCATTTGTCTGGATATATGTTTGGTGAATTGTGCCGCAAAGATACGTGAAATTGCCCGATTTTCCTAAAATACGGCACACAGACGGATAACGAATAGCATACAGCACACTGATGGAGCACAGATTTGCACCGGTAAAATTTAGAAACTGTTTTGAATTTCTCCAAAAAGTTTTTCTCGTTTTGATGTATTCGTTTTCGTGTGTGCTTTGGGCGATTTTTTGGTCCTTTCCGCTTCTGTTCTTCGTCAGATAGCCCGCTATCTTCCTCATCACACAAGCGGAAATGCCTCAAAAACTCATCCCAAATCATCGCACGATAAATTCAAAAACAGTTTCTTAACAGTGCTGCCTTGTCTGGTGTAATCAAGGACATATTCCTAAAAATGAATATATACTGCATCTGCTGTTGAATATATACTGCATCCACGGTTGAATATATACTGCATCTGCCGATGAAGTATATATCCGTAGGCAGATGCAGTACTACTGCGTTTTCAATTCAACCGAATAGGCTAATGGCGGACATTTGTCATTCCCCTTCGGGCACGTAGATGATTTCACCGTTTTCCAGTTCGTAGGCGATGCCCACTTTCTTGCCTCGCTTGCCGCTGGACGACTGGTCCTGACTGGGCGTGTAACGGTTGATTTGCTTGCCTTCCTTGGTGATGATTTCCATGTTGTCTTTGCCGGGATTCTTTACGATGGTGAAGTCTTTGTCGGTGAACACTTCGGTCATGTTCATGTGCATCACCATCGCTACCATCAGGGAGACTGCGAATACCATTGCTACGTCGAAGAGGTTGACCACTACACTCAACGGGTCGGTGTCTTCTTCTTTCTTGAAGAAGCTGACACGGCGGTTACGTCTGCTCATACTTGCCCTCCTTTCTCAATCAACAGGCGCGACACATAGTCGAGGTTGTTGACGCACTTGGCATACCAGCGTTGCTTGAATTGCATCGAAACCAGCCCTACGGCACTGACTACCAAACCCACTACGGTGGTGGCAAATACCACTTGCATGTTGTATGCCATGCCGGCAATGTCGCCTGTTGAGAGTCCGACCAATGCAGGGCTCATGGCAATCAGGGTGCCAATCAGTCCCAATACGGGTCCTAACTTGGAGAGCATCTTGGAGAGTGCAACGTCTTTCTCGGCTTCCACCTCGAACTTGGAGAGGGTAAAGTCGGCATAGTCTTCGTTGACGGGACGGCTGAGTATGTCGCGCAGGTAGCAGACGTAGAGCGAATTGTCTTTGTCGGGCAATGCCTGCTTCAGGGCTTCTATGTTGCCTTCTTTGATAAGATGATCGAATGCTTGGTCGTTTTTACGTTTGGTGATGTACATGTTGTAGGTGCCTCCGATAAGGATAAGTGCACGCACGAAGAGGAAAAGCAGGATAATTACATCGGGTATCAACAGGCTGTTGGCTACCCAGAAAAGCATTTTAGAGATAAATTCCATTATTCTTGAATTAATAATTAATAGTGAATAGTTAATAACGTTTTTTCATTTTCCGTTCTTTCCATCGCTGGATAAGTGGATACTTGATTTGGCTCCATACATAACCTACGATGAATAGGATAACGAAGAGCGAAAGGGCGAGAATAACCGCGTTCCAGTTGACCGGTTCGTCTGCGGCGGCATAGACCGTCTTGCCGTTTACGGTGGTGAGCAGTCCGAGGATGCAGACGAAGAGGCTGATGAGGAAATGGATTTCCAGCCGCAGGTCTTTTTCCGGAACGAAGTATGTTACTGCCTTTGCCAATGCCGGAATGCCCATTAGCATCAAAGCCGCCACGATGTAAGCGGTTGTGCTGAATGCGGTTCCTACAAAGGTAAAAATGGCTTCGGTGAGGCAATAGAACACCACGGGGAACAAGAGCAGGCTGGGGTACCACCACAGCAGCTTTGCCCACCAGGGATTCTTCTTTCCGTAAAGCCCGCGCAGGTAGGTGACGCAGAACCCGAAGCAGAGGGCGGACTCAAGGGTGATGATGACCGCCATGTTCTGCAGGGCTTCGGTGTTCTGCAGGTAGTCGGCTATCTGTGTTTTCGATTGCAGGATGGCATACGGATATGCCAGCACGGTGAATGCCGCCACAATCAGGCTATAGATGCCTGCCTGCCACCACCGCCACAGACTGAGCTTGAAAGCGCAGTTTATGGCGATGAACAGCATCAGGATGAGAATGATTTGTTCCATTTTATTTATGGTTTTGTGAACGTTTTCTTTTCAGTATCATCAGCAGGATGATGAAGGCGGCAAGTACAACACTGATTACTACGGTGCTGCTCAGCTTGTTGGTTTCCTCTTCGGGCTGACTGGAAGCGTTTACGGTGCTCTTCTTGAGAGTCATGCCTTTCTGTACGGTTCCGTCGGCAAGGGCAGCTTCTTTCATCCCGTCTATGCGTTGTTTGTAACCTGCTGCTTGCGGGGCACTGACGTTTGCGGCGATGTAGTCTTGCAGTTTGGCGTTGTTGTCGGCGAATCCTCCTCCCGAAGTGCCGTATTTGGCAACCAGTCCGGTGTGCAGTTCTGCCACGGCTTTCAACTGCTGGGGCGATGCTTTCCAGTATCCTTTGCGGGCGGTTTCCAGCATCACGGCGGTCATGTTCTGCAGGGCGGCAGGATTTTTGCCTTCAAAATAGTCCTGTGTGCCGAGATGGTATTTATCCTTGACATACACGTCGTAGATGTCGTTCCATAACTGCTGGTCGATGGCCTGGGGCTTCATTACGTTCCAGCCGTAGGTGTTCTGCACGATTTCGGCGATAGAGCTTGCCGCTCCGGCATCGCCTTTCATCTTTTCGCGGATGTAGGCGGGATTGAGGATGGTGATGCGGCTCTCTACTCCGATAGCTTCTTTCACTTCCTGCATCCGTACGTTGTTGCGGTTGCGGTAATCGCTCAGATAGGCATCGGGGTCTTTTCCGGTGACGTTGCGCACCGCCAGGTTCATGCCTCCCATGAACTCGTACACGTGGTCGAGGCTCAGCGCACCCCATGTGTTGCTTTGGCGGGGCTGTACGACGGCATCGGTACGGGTCAAGGCGGCTTCGAACGCATATTGGCGGAAGGCTTCCCAGTTCTTTTCGCTTCCGTAATAAGCTCCCATATTGTGCAGGTAGGTGCCGGCTATCTCTTTTTCATTTTCCCACCGGTCTCCGGCTTCTACCATTCCTTGGATGCCGGTGCCGTATCCGCCGTTTACGCCTCCGAATACACGGTATGCCGACATTTCGCGGGCATCTTTCGGTGTAAGCCCTTTCTCTATCAGGGCACGTTCGGTTTCGACGATTCCTGCAGCTACCTGGTTTTCGTACATATCGTCTTTGGCTGCCGCAGCCATTTCTACGGCACGGTTAATCAAGAAGAGGCGGGATGCCGCTAAGTCGCGCAATTGTCCGCTGGTCTGCACTACCACATCGATGCGCGGACGGCCCAATTCTTTTGACGGAATCAGCCGGATGTCGTTTACACGCCCGAAAGCATCGCGGATGGGTTCTACGCCCAGCATGTACAGGATTTGTGCCACGGTAGCTCCTTCGGTCTCGATGAATTCGCTGCTCCATAACGTATAGCTCACCTTGCGCGGGATGGAGTCGTGGTGGCGGCTCTTGTACATCTCGATGGTGTTGTTCGCCAGGCGGATGCCTTTTTCCCATGCTGCTTCAGACGGAGTGGCTTCGGCATTGATGGCATAGAGGTTGCGTCCGGTGGGCAAGGTGTTGGGATTGGCTATCGGGTCGCCTCCGGGCGAAGGCTGCGTATAGCCTCCGGCAAGGGCGTTCATCATGCTTTCCAGTTCCTTGGCGGGGCTTTCCAGCAGGGCGGTGCGATAGCGGTTCACGTTCTTGACGGCACGTTCCACTTCCATGATTGCCGTGGCGCGGGCGATTTGTTCCTTGGTGTATTCTTTGCGCTGCATCATCTGCTTCATCATTGCCGCCATGCCTCCTCCGGCAGGTTGGGAGGAAGTGACGTGACGCTTCATCGCTTCTTCCATTTTGTGGAGCGAGGCGGAGTCGGCACCCATTTTCTTTGCCATTGCCAGTGCCTTGTCGGGATCCATGCCTTGTCCGGCTTTTTTCATTTGCTCGTGCATCTTTGCGCTGATGCCCGACGGATGTCGGACAGGCATTGAGGCGGGTTTTTCCTGCATCTCTTCGGCTGCCTGCATCATCATCGACAGCATGCCTTCGGGACGCTGGCGCGAGGCTTCTATCTCGCGTGCTTCGTCCAGCTGGGCTTGCGTGATGCCGGTGGTGCGGCATACCAGTTCATCGGTGGCAAGCGAGGGATTGGCAAGCAGGCGGGCAACCAGCGTGCGTGCCGGAGTGAGGTACAGGCGAGTGAACCGGCTGCGGTGCTTCTCGGTCTGCGGACCGGTTTTCCCGTTCAGCTTGT
This sequence comes from Bacteroides sp. An279, assembly GCF_002159615.1. Lineage (NCBI taxonomy): Bacteria > Pseudomonadati > Bacteroidota > Bacteroidia > Bacteroidales > Bacteroidaceae > Bacteroides > Bacteroides sp. An279. The sequence continues at coordinate 37,935 of NZ_NFJA01000005.1, read as the reverse complement.
CCAGTGCCAGCAGGCTATAGGCTATGGGTTCGGTAGCCATGGCGTATACGCTCGATTCGATACGTGCCTGTTCGTAGGGCACGCCCATCGTGTATAGCTGCCCTGTTATCTTTTCGTTGGCAAGCTCTTCGGCGAAATTTTCGACACGTGCCACTTCGTCTTCGGTGTAAGGACGGGTCAGCAGGCTGTCCAGCCCCAGGTCGCGGTGGATGCCCAGCTTGACGGTCAGGGCTTTCACCTTCAGCGATGCCCGGTCGAGGGCGGAACGGTCGGGAACGTTTTCTTCCAGCAGGTTGTTGTAGTTCTTTACGGCTTCACTCAGTTCGCGGTAGGTGCCGCGCACGTTGCTTTCCATAAACGGAGGCGTGAGGTACGATTGCAGCCCGGCATACGAGCGGCGTTTGGCGATGACCCCTTCGCCCACATTGCCGATGGTATAGATGTAGAAATGGGGCAGGGCGCCTACGAGGCGGTCGGGCCAGTCTTTGCTGCTCAGCGCCACCTGCTTGCGCGGAGTGAATTCCAGGCTTCCGTGGGTGCCGAAGTGAATCAGCGCATCTGCCTTGAATCCGTATTGCACCCATAAGTAGGGGGCGATGTAGCTATGAGGAGGTGCGGCATCGGTGCCGTGCACTATCTGGAACGAGTTGCTGCCCGCTCCTGCCGCCGGTTGGGGAAGCAGAACGACATTGCCGAACTGCAGGCGGGCGATGCCCAGCTTGCCGTCCGCCGTTGCCATGTATTCGCCCGGAAACTCTCCGTTCGCCTCTGTCACTTGGGCATACTGTTCGGGGCGGATGCTTTGCTTCACCCAGTTTTCGTATTCGTCTTTCGTAATCAGTTGCGGATGTCCTTCGCGCATAAACCGGTCGGAAGCTCCTTCGGCGTAGGTGCTGAACACGGTGCCGCGCTCTTGGATGAGCCGTCCGAGGGCTTCGCTGCTCTCCGGCATCCCGTCTACCCGGTATCCTTCCTGGCGCAGGCGCACCAGCAGGTTGTAGAGCGAGGGCACTACCTCCATGCCCGAAGCGGTCAGGGCGTTCTGTCCCGGTCCTTTATAATAGACGATGGCAATACGCTTTTCGGCGTTGGGCTTGCGTTGCAGGGCGATGTAATTGTTCACGGTCTGCACAAAGGTCTCCAGCCGTTCGGGGATGGCGGACGCATGTTGCAGCCCATCCTTGTCGGTATAGTGGCCGAAGAGCGCGAAAGGGCGGATGGCTCCGTCAATCTCGGGTGTCACCACGCTTTGCGAGAGGAATCCGCCGTTCATCCCCATCGGGTCGTTTTCCCAGTCTTCCACCAGCGTGTTCACGTTCAGCGGGGCGAAGAGGGGGATGTTCTGCCGGGTCAGGTAGTCGGTGATGTAGTCGCCCATGCGCCCGTGTGCCATGTTGATGACGGCAGAGGGACGCACCGAGTCTATCTGGTGGCGGGTGATGAAGCTCTTCATGCGGCGCACGGGATAGACCACGTTGCCCGTCTCTTCCAGCCGGCGGATGAGGTCGGTGGGTTCGCCCATCTGTCCGGTGATGATGATGCGTGGCGCACCGTCTTTCCACAGGTCGTGCTCTTTCAGAAATTGGTTGTATCCGGCTACGGTGTTGAAGCCTTTTGCCTCGCCATCGGGGTGGGAGGGGTCGATGTGGTACAGCATTTCGTTTGCCGCTTCCTGCACAGGTTCCGGCTCACGGGTGGAAATCAGCTTGCCGTCCACCGTGCCGCGCACATATTCCAGCATGCTGCGGTAGTTGCGCCTTCCGCCGCCAGCCAGATAGGCACGTAGGGGAGCGGCGGTGGCGGAGTCGAGCGAGCAGATGTCGTTAGCAGGGTTGGTGACCGCTGTCGAGAGGACGGGAAGCCCTCTGTCGGCGGCTTTTTGGATAAGGGCGCGCTGCTCTTCGGTGATGCGGATGCCCATCGCGTTGATGAAAACCATGTCGCAACCGTCCAGCTTGTCCAGTTCGTCGGTGCCGATTTCGGCGAGGCGGATGAACGGGTTGTCATTGGCTTTCGAAATTTCGCCCAAGGTAATGGCCTGGTAGTTGATGAAGCCTATCTTCGTGGCGCTGAACCAGCTGTTCCATACGGCGAACAGCAGGAGGGCGGCTACGAGGAGGCTACCCAACACAATCATTCTTTTCTTTTTCATTGCTCATTTGTTTTTAAGTAGATGTTGAAACTATAATTTGTCTGTTCAGAAACGCAGATTGACACAGATTTTCGCAGATTCTCATTTTGATTATCTGTTTTAATCTGCGTTAATCCGCAAAAATCTGTGTTTTTACTCTGTGGCGAGAGGTTTTATCCTGTCTGTCTCCGCCCTTCGGAGAGGTGGAAAATGTGCGGCGAGGGGTCGCCGCAGGCCTTCGGACACTTGCAAAATGTGTTTTAGACCTCAGTTTCGGACTTTGCACGTCTGCAAAATGGATTTTAGACCTCTAAAACTGATTTTGCAAGTGTTGCAAAGTGTATTTTAGACCTCGGTTTCGGACTTTGCACGCCTGCAAAATGGATTTTAGACCTCTAAAATGGATTTTGCAAGTGTTGCAAGGTCGATTTCAGACCTCTAAATCGCATTTTGCACGTGTTCCGATGCCTTTTCCGTCAGAACAGCTGGTCCACGTCGAGCGAAAGCCCCACGGAAACGGTGGTGCCGGTGGTGGTGGGCGTGCTGTTGTAATAGTGGTCTGGGCGGTAATTGAACAGGTTGTCCACCACTACGTTCACGCGGATGCCCCGGTACACGCGCTGCGCAAGGTTCAGCTTCCACAGGGTGTATGCCGGATAGGTGGTCGAGGTGGTGCCTGCGTCGGGGTCGGTATAGCTCACGTATTCGTCCGTGGTGACGCGCGAGAGGACGCGGCCGGTCAACGTCACGTCGAAACCGTAGTTTTTCCACTGCTTGCCGTAGTCCAGCTTGGCGGTGGCGGAATGGGGACGGGTGGACGAGAAGTAAGGCTCGCCATCGGGGATGTGTACGTGGGTGTAGGCATACGAGAGGCGCACGCCCAAGCCGCAGGGATACTTGGCGGCTACGTCGGCGTTTAGCCCGGCGATGTTCATCTGGGCGATGTTGGAGTAGACCATTCCGTTGCGGCTCTGGTCCCACACGGTGGTGATGCGGTTGTCCACCAGGTTGAAATATCCGGTCAGGGTGACATTGTAGCGGCTCTTCAGGTATTCGGCGGAGAGCGAGAAGTTCTGGCTGCTTTCGGGTTTCAGGTTCTCGTTGCCGTATATCATGAAGACGTTCGCCATGTTGAAGTCCATGTACATTTCCTTCAGCGTGGGGGCGCGGAATCCGCCGGCGTAGGAGGCGCGGAGCGAGCAGTTGCGCCATTTGTACATGATGCCGAGTTTCGACGAGGTGTTCTTCACGTCGGCTTCGGAATAATAGTCGAAGCGGATAGACGACATCACGTTGAGGTTGCGGATGGGGTTCAGGTCGAACTGGGCGAAGGCGTCGGCGGTGTATTGTTCGTGGTCGCCGTTGTCGGTGAACTGGTAGCTCATCAGGTAGTCGCGCATGAAGTCGCCTCCCACGGTAAGGGTGTTCTTGTCGTTCATCGCATAGTTGTAGAGGGCGCGTACGGTGTGCTGCACGTTGGTATAGTCGCGCAGGTCATAGTCTTGCGCAGGGTCGTAGTCGCTCTTGTCGTACTGGTCGAAGCTGTACGACAGTTCCAGGTCGCTCCGCTTGTTGAAGGTATAGTTGCCCCGGAGCCCTCCCGAAAAGTCGCGGTAGCGGTCCTTGCTCGATGTGCTCTTGTCACGTTCGCGGAAGAAGTATCCCAGCCGTCCGGTCAGCTTCAGCCGGTCGGTAGGGGTATAGACGAGGCGTTCCTTGAAGTTCCACGTGCGGTTGCCGTACACGCGGCTGAAGTCGTTCTCCTCGCCGTCCTCGCCCACGGTGCCTACTTCGATGGGGTCGGTGGAGGTGTGCTGCACGTTGAGGCTGTTCTGGAAGTCGCCTGCGCGGAAGGTGAAGGTGCCTCCGTAACGCTGGTCGTTGTGCGCGCCGTACCTTCCGTTCAGGTTCAGTGTCCACGGCTCGGTAGCTTCCTTGGTGATGAGGTTGACCACTCCGCCCACGGCGTTCGAGCCATAGAGCGACGATGCCGCCCCTTTTACGATTTCGATGCGTTCCACGTTGTCCAGGTTCAGGCGGCTGTAGTCGATGTTGTCCAGCGTTTCGCCCGCCAGCCTTTCGCCGTCGACAAGGAAGAGGACGGCGTTTCCTCCGAAACCCTGCATGTTGAGCGAGGTCTGCTGGTCCATGGAGTAGGAGAACTCGATGCCCGGCAACTCTGCCTGCAGCAGGTCGCCGATGTGTGTGGCGTCTACCTTGCGGATGTCGTCGGCGGTGATGACGCGTGTCACGATAGGCACGTCTTTCAGCAGCTTGGGCGTGCGTGTACCCGTTACCACTACAGTTTCCATACCTATGGCATCTTCTTCCAAAGCGAAGTCCAGCCGGTCTTGTCCCGGTTGGAGTGCATGGCTTTGCGTCACGTATCCGATGAACGATGCCTGCAGGGTGTATGCTTTCCCGTCGGGGAGGCGCAGGCGGTAGTTCCCTTCGGCATCGGTGGTCATTCCGATGGCTCTGTTCTCTTTCACGAACACCGTTGCTCCGGCAAGCGGCCCGTTGTCCGCATCGAGCACTTTCCCCGAAACGTAGCGTTGTGCGGCGGCACTTGCCGCGATGAGGAGGCAGCCCGCCAGCACGATAAGATTTTTCAGTATAGGTTGTTGCATATTCTTTTGTTTTTTATTAAATGGGCTGGGGGCTACAGCGGATAAGCATATTCGATAGTGAGGTGTCCCGAAGTATTCTGCTCGTTGCGGAATGCCGTGAGGCGCAGGGCGGCATAAGTGCCGTCGGCCATGCGCAGGATGTACACCTTATTAGATAAGGTATAAATAGGTGGCATCGTGCTGGTGTCCACGTCCAGCCATTTGGCAAGCTCGGCGTTGTAGCTGGAGGTGGCATACAGGATGTTGCCCTCCATCATACCCGACATATCGATGGTGATTTGGGTCTCGGTGTCGCTCACGTAGTTTCCCGTGGGGATGCTGCTCATCAGTAGTACGGCATCCAGGCTGGTCGCCTCGGTCTCCAATACAGCACCGCCGTTGGTCTTTACATCGTAGCGGTGGATAGCGAAGTCCCACTCAGCAGGCAGTGAGGCGTTTTCCCCCATTGGTACCTCCGTGCCGTCCGTTCCGGTGATGCGGGTGGAGTCTATTTCTTCGGTATGCAGGTTGATGTAAGTCCACTGGGCATAATCGGTAGCATCAATGAAGAGTGTTCCCGTTCCGTCGCCGTTCGGGTTGAATCCGTAGCCGGTAGTGGTGCGGGGCTGGTTGTAGATGCCGTCCAGTATGCCGTCGCACGCCGGGAACAACAGCATTGTTGCCCCCAGCGCGAACAATTGATAAAGACGAAACAATTTCATGTACTATTTACTATTTGATTATTTACGATTTGCCTTAAATCGTACCTCGTAAATCGGAAAATCGTACATACATCAGTTGGCGGCAGGCATATCGCCCAGGGTGAAGGTGATGGTAAGCCCGCCCATCACGCCGGGTACGGTGAAGGTGAAACTAACGTTTTCCTTGCTTTCATCGATGCTTCCGCTCAGCGTGCAGGGATATTCGCTCACGTTGCCGTTCATTCCCATTTGGGTGGTACCTTCGCCGCTCAACGTATAGGTTCCGTTGGCTTCGGTTGCGCTTACACTTGTGAATGAAAACTCGCCCCACGTATCCGATGTGTATGCCAAGGTGAAGGTACCGTCGTTATTGGCAGAGAGCGTGATGGTTTGGTTTTCGGCCGTCATGCTTTCAAAATAAGCGCAGCTGGCATTGGTCCATCCTTCGTAGGAGCCGGCAAGAAGTTTCTCTGCCGGAATGTCGCCCAAGGTGAAGGTGATAGTCATCCCACCCATTACCGACGGTACGGTGAAAGTGAACGTGCCTTTGGTCCGTCCTTCGTCCAGTGTGCCTTGTAGGGTGCATTCGTATTCGTTTTTCGTGTCTCCCATTCCCATTAAGGTCGACCCGCTTCCGCTTACGCTGTACGTGCTACCCGAATGCGTCACTTCGGCTCCACTTACGGTGAACTCACCAAAGCTGGCAGAAGTATAAGTAAGGGTGGCTGTGCCGTTTTCCCCGTCGTTGGTTATTGTCAGCGATTCACCTGCCGATACCAGCGGCGTATCGGTATATTGGAATGAGGCTTCGGAATAGCCTGCATATGTGCCGGCGATGTCTGCTGCCGGATTCTCGTTGATACTGTTGTTTTCATCGTCGCTGCATGCAGCCGCAAATAATGCAAGGGCCGCACATGCTAATAGATTCTTTAGTTTCATGTTGCTATTTTGATTAGGTTTTGGTTTTACGATGCAAAGGTAGAGTGGTTTCAGAGGGTGGTCAATACCTAAAATTTATGAAAAAAGACGGTGGCCTTGAGTCTGAAAGGAAGTGAGAAAATCAGTATTTTTAGGTATCTATATAAAAAAGAAACGTCGGAAACTCCGTGTTTCCGACGTTTGGGGTAGTAACTTTTTGTTAGAACAAGATGATGAGCCTTTGGTAATTGTCAATTGTCAATTGCCATCGGGTGATAGTCTTTGGCAAGCCCACCCTCGCTGGTCTCTTTGTAGAGTGAGGGGAGGTCGTGTCCGGTTTCTTTCATTACTTCTACCACACGGTCGAACGATACGCGGTGGTGTCCGTCGGTGAACGCAGAGTAGGTATTGGCGTCAAGGGCACGGGCAGCGGCGTAGGCGTTTCGTTCGATGCAGGGAATTTGCACCAGTCCGCACACAGGGTCGCACGTCATGCCCAAGTGGTGTTCCAGTCCCATTTCGGCAGCATATTCTATCTGTGCGGGACTTCCACCGAAGAGTTGGCTTGCCGCTGCAGCCGCCATCGAGCATGCCACGCCTACTTCTGCCTGGCATCCAGCTTCGGCTCCCGATATCGAGGCGTTATGTTTGACGATATTTCCTACCAGTCCTGCGGTGGCAAGGGCACGCAGGATGCGAGCATCGCTGAACTCCCGGGTTTTCTGTAAATGATAGAGCACGGCAGGCACCACGCCACAGGCTCCACACGTGGGGGCAGTTACGATTTTTCCGCCCGAAGCGTTTTCCTCGCTTACGGCAAGGGCGTACGCAAACACCAGTCCGCGTGAGCGGAGCGAGTCTTTGAATCCCTTTGCCTTGATGTAGTATGCCGATGCTTTCCGGCGCAGGTTGAGCGGTCCCGGCAATACGCCTTCAGCATCCAATCCACGCAGGATGGCTGCCTTCATTGTTTCCCATACTTCGGCGAGGTAGTCCCATATCTCTTTACCTTCGCATTGTTCTACATATTCCCAGTAGCTGCGTCCGGTGTGTTCGCACCAGTAGAGTATCCGGCTCATCGTGTTCATTTCATAGATGTCAGGAGTGCTACCTTGCGGATGCCCTTCTTCAGCAAGTGCCCCTCCCCCGATGCTGAACACGGTCCACTCATCGGTTTTCTTTCCGTTTCCATCGAAAGCCTTGAAAGTCATTCCATTGGGGTGGAAGGGAAAGAACACATGCGGTTTCCATACGATTTCGACCGGTGCGTGTGGTTGGAGTACGTCTAAGATGGCCACATCGGTCATGTGTCCCTTGCCTGTAGCGGCAAGGCTTCCGTAAAGCGTCACTTCGAAGGATTTTGCTTCGGGATGGCGGGCAAGGAATTGTTCGGCTGCCTTCCGCGGTCCCATGGTGTGGCTGCTAGAGGGTCCTGTGCCTATCCGGTATAATTCTCTGATTGATTTCATCTTTTTAAGTATGTATGTGAAATGGTTAATCTTTTACCACAGATGACACAGAGTATCACAGAGGAGATAAAAATAAAAAACGCTGTGTCCCTCTGTGTTCTCTGTGGTGATTGGTTCATTATATATAATGTAAGTCATTTCAAATCTACCACCGTGATTCCCGCCCCGCCGAACTGTACGTGCTCGTCTTGGAAATGCGCTACGCCGGGTACGGTGGCAAGGTATTGGCGTATCAGTGTGCGCAGGATGCCCGAGCCTGTTCCATGCAGGATGCGGACACGGCTTACGCCTACTTGAATGGCATCATCGATGAAATAGGTGACCGCCTGTATGGCTTCATCGCCGCGCATGCCCCGTACGTCGATGTCTTGCTTGAAGTTCAGTTTCTTCTGGTACATCTGTTCTTGCGTCTCGCTGCTTACGAAGGTGGCTTTTGCCATCACGTTCGAAGTCTTGGGTGGGTCGGCGTGTTCCAGCCGTTCGGTCTTGACATTGGTCTTCATCAGTCCGAACATCACCACGGCGTTCTGTCCGTTCAGTTCCAACACCTGTCCTACACTTGTCTGACCTTTGATGCGCACATAGTCTCCCGTGCAGATGGGCTTTGCTTTCGGCTGCATGGGGGCAGTTTCGGCTTTTTTGTTCTTCCGTTCTTCTTTGCGTTTCTGCTTTTCGCGCAGGCGTTCCATTTTGCGGGCTATTTGTTCTTCGAGGGCTGCGGTGTCAATGGTCTCCACTTCTTGCTTGAAATCGGCAAGTTCCTGGCGTGCCGTGCGTGTGCGTTCTTTTTCCGCCTGTGCTTCCTTGATGGTGCGGATAGTGTTCTCTATCTTGGCGTTCGATTCCTGGAGCAGGTGTTCGGCATCCTCCTTGGCTTTTTGCAGGATTTCCTTCCGCTTGCGCTCCAGTTCTTCTATCTCTTGCTGGTAGCGGGCAATGGTGTCTTCCATCTGCTTTTCTTTCTTGCGGATGTTTTGCCGCTTGGTTTCCCAGTAGCGTTTGTCGCGCACGATGTCTTGCAGGTATTTGTCGCTTTGGATGTATTCGCTGCCCACAATTTCCGAGGCATCGGCTATCACCTCTTCGGGCAATCCGATTTTACGGGCTATCTCTACGGCGAACGAGCTTCCGGGATTTCCTATCTGCAACTGGAAGAGTGCGCGCATCTCGTGGCGGTCGTAGAGCATGGCTCCATTGATTACGCCTTCGTGGTCTTCGGCAAAGTGCTTCAGGTTCTGGTAATGGGTGGTGATGACCCCGAATGTCTGTTTCTGGTTAAACCGTTTCAGTACCGCTTCGGCAATGGCGCCTCCGATTTGCGGCTCCGTACCTCCGCCGAACTCGTCTATCAGGATAAGGCTCTTGCCGTTGCAATATTTCATCATATTCTTCATATTGGTAAGGTGTGAAGAATAGGTGCTCAGGTCGTCTTCGATGCTTTGTTCGTCGCCGATGTCGATAAAGATGTTTTCGAAGATGCCCGCATGGCTCCGTTCGTTCAGCGGTATCAACAAGCCACATTGGAGCATGTATTGCAGCAGTCCTACGGTTTTCAGACATACCGATTTGCCTCCGGCATTGGGACCCGATATCAGCAGGATGCGTTGGCGGCTGGTCAGTTCGATGTCCAGCGGCACTACCTTCTTATTGTGTTTCGCCAGCGATTTCTGAAGCAATGGGTGTACGGCTTCTATCCAGTCGATGATTTGTTGTTCTTCGAAGGCGGGCTTTACTGCTTTGATATCCATACAGAAAAGGGCTTTGGCACGGATAAAGTCGATAAGTGCCAGGAATTCGTATGATTGCAGGATGGCGGGTACTTGCGGGCGGATGGTTGCCGAAAATTCGGTCAGTATGCGGATAATTTCCCGTCGCTCTTCACCTTCCAGTTCCCGGATGCGGTTATTGGCTTCTACCACTTCTGCCGGTTCAATGAAAACGGTCTTGCCTGTAGCCGATTCATCGTGTACGATGCCTCGTATCTTGCGCTTCATGCCCGGAGCCACAGGAATGACCAACCGTCCGTCGCGCATAGTCGGCGTCACGTCTTTTTCCACGAAACCTTCTGCCTGTGCACTGCGCAAGATGCTGTTCAGGCTGCGCGAGATGCTGCCTGTCGTGTCTGCAAGTTCGCGCCGGATACGCAAGAGCTCGGCAGAGGCATTGTCTTTTATCTTGCCGAACTTGTCAAGAATGTTGTTGATGCGTGCTATGAGCTGTGGAAATACCAGAATATCGGCAGCCAGGGCGTGTAGGGCAGGGTAGGGTGAGTGCGAATCTTCGTCTTCCTCGTCCTCTTTTTGCAGAAAACCCACGATGTCGCGTATCGTTTCCAGCGAGCGACGCAGGTCGAACAGTTCCTGTTCGTCCAGATACAGTCCTTCCACCCGGATGCGTTTCAACGAAGGGCGCACATCGAAAAAGTATTGGCTGGGAAATTCGTCTTCCTCTTCCAGGATGCGGACGAATTCCACTACTTCCTCCAGCCGGCAGTTGATTTCTTCGTAGTCGCTGGAGAAAGCCATTCCGTCTGTTTTTTCTTCGCCCAATGTGCTCAGGCACTTGGCTTTTATGAGGTTCCTGATTTGGTCGAACCCTATTTTCTGTTCAAAGTTTTGTGGATATATCATGCCTTGTTAATGTCTGTTCTAACAATTTGGTTATCGTCGGCAAAGTTACGACAATGCGAAAAAACAATCAAAAAAAGTGATGAAATATTTGCCAAATTGAAAATAATCCGTACCTTTGCAGCGCTTTTGAAAGGAAGCACAGCGCGAAAAGCGTTTTGGAGAGGTGGCAGAGTGGTCGATTGCGGCGGTCTTGAAAACCGTTGTACCGCGAGGTACCCGGGGTTCGAATCCCTGTCTCTCCGCTGGATATATGGAAAAGAGTAGAAAAGTTTCACAAAATTAATTTTGTGGAACTTTTTTTGTTGCCTTGTGTCTGCTTTTTTGCATCAACCGTTACGGGGTCACGTTACGTCACCGCCACAGTTACAAGAACCGTTTAAAAAGCAAAAAGCATCGACAATCATCAGATTATCAATGCTTTTTCACCAGTCGGGGTGACTGGATTCGAACCAGCGACCACACGCCCCCCAGACGCGTACTCTAACCGGGCTGAGCTACACCCCGTCACTTTTGTTTTGCGAGTGCAAAGGTAACACTTTATTTTGAATCTGCAAACAAAAAAAGATTTTTTTTGCTTTGTCCTCAAGAGGCTATTTAAATTTATATGAATATCAGGTAATACCCGTTAGCGGAATTAATGTTGTATATAATTCTATTAGGGCTACTTCATTCTATGTCCTCCAATGAGGGGATGTATATCCCCGGTATGGAGGGCATAAAACCAAACCGTCTGCGGATGGGGGTTATGAACCAAGATAATAGCTAAACTATGAGCGTGTTTTTCATTGTTTCTCTACTACAATTCTGTTATCCCATCGTTTCTGAATAAAAATCAAGCATATCATAAATATCATCTTGGGTGGCAGTCTGGTTGATATGAATATCACCTACTTCGCTGATTAGTGTAAAGTTAACCTTTCCTTCAGCACTGTTTTTCTTATCATGACACATAAAAGCATACAAACGCTCATAATCCTCGCAGGTGAAAGCCACACGGCCATAATTTTCTTTAATAAATTGCAAAGTCTGACGAAGTTTTTCCTTGGGGAATCCCATACGTAAGTGAGAATAATACAGTTCGCATACCATCCCAGCCGCTACAGCATAACCGTGCAAAATAGGACGACCATTTTCCAAAGCAAGACTTTCGAAAGCATGTCCTACCGTATGCCCGAAATTTAACGCTTTACGGATACCTTTTTCAAATGGGTCTTGTCTTACAATCTGCTCTTTCACCTCAATGGACTTACCTACCAATCTTTGTAGGCACCCGTAATCAATCCGGTTCAAATCAAAACCAACCAGTTCGCTCCAGTGGCAGGCGTTACTGATTAGCCCATGTTTCAACATCTCCGCATAACCAGAAAGCAGATTTTCCCGGTCAAGCGATTTCAGAAATCCGCAGTCTATCAATACAGATTCGGCTGGGGCAAATGCGCCGATTTCATTCTTCAGCCCATTGAAATTTATGCCAGTCTTTCCTCCCACAGATGCATCTACCATCCCCAACAATGTGGTCGGAATATTAATCATCGAAATACCCCGCTTAAAAGTAGCAGCTGCAAAACCTCCTAAATCGGTTACCATACCTCCGCCTAAATTTATCATCAGCGAACGACGTGTAGCCCCTTTCAAACTCAATTGCGTCCACACATACGCCAATGTTTCCAGGTTTTTGTGCACATCCTCTACCCCTATACAAATTTCAACGGCATTTTTCAAGAAAGGAAACCTACAGATAATCGGAAAACAAAGGACATGTGTGTGTTCATCTGTCAAGACAAACACTTTGTCGTGTTCACTTTTCGTTACCGCTTTCTTTAAATCATTTTCCAACTGATTGCAAATTACTACTTCCTGCATACTCATAATTATTTGTTTATTTGGGGGCAAAAATAGAAAAAAGTTAGCAGCAAGACGAAAGCATTAACAAATATTCAGGATGAAAGATTAAACCTTATCTTGCTTTTTCTGTCAAACAGGCGACAAACATTTAGACATTAATTAAAAGAAGACAATGAAAACGTGGGTTATGGGGTTACTACTGATGTTCGCAGGAACAGCAACCTTTGCACAAGGCAACAGTAGATTAGGAAAGATTTCAGGACGTGTAATTGATGCAGATGACCAATCACCGGTAATGGAAGCTACAGTACAAGTGTTATCATTACCAGACAGCACAATGGTGACTGGTCAATCAACCGATTTGAACGGACGGTTCTCGATCAATGTACGTCCGGGAAATTATGCATTGAAAATATCATTTATAGGCTATACATCTGATGTAAGAAGGGTGTCTATTACAAAATCCAAACCAAATCTGAATATCGGAACGGTAAAAATGCACATGGATGCCGTAATGTTGGAAGCGGCAACCGTAGTAGCCCAGGCTCCCGAAGTAACCGCAGTAGCAGATACACTGGTGTACAATAGTTCGGCATACCGCGTACCTGAAGGCTCTGCCCTGGAAGAACTGGTAAAAAAACTTCCCGGGGCAGAAGTGGACGAAAATGGAAAAATCACCATCAATGGCAAAGAAATTACGAAAATCATGATTGACGGAAAAGAGTTTTTTGCAGATGACCCTAATATCGCCATGAAAAACCTTCCAGTCAACATCATCGACAAAGTACGGGCATACGACAAACAATCAGATATGGCACGTGTGACAGGTATTGAGGATGGTGAAGAGGAAACCGTGCTTGACCTAAGCGTAAAGCCGGGTATGAACCACGGATTTTTCGGGAACGTAGACGGAGCGTACGGTACAGAAGACCGATATAGTGCCAAACTGCTTGCCAACTACTTCAAAGACAAAAAACAATTCACCGTTATAGGTTCGGCAAACAACGTCAATGATAATAGTTTTCCCGGTGGAGGTGGCGGTTTCCGCCGTCAGGAAAACGGCCTGACAGCTGTGAAAATGCTGGGAGCGAACTTTGCTACCGAAAACGACAAGTTCAAATCGGAAGGAAGTATAAACTTCAATTACAAAGATGCTGACCAAATCAGCAAACAGTCGTCTGAGACATTCGTTTCCACCGAAAGCAGTTCGTTCAAGAATGCTATGGACCATACACGCAATAAAACGACCAATCTGACAGCAGATGCTTTCATGGAATGGCGTCCGGACACAATGACCACGCTGATATTCCGGCCACGTATCCGTTATGGAAAAACTGACAACAGCAACGGACAGAATTCATACACTTTCGACCAAGACCCTGTATATTCTACAGATGAACTGTTCAACACCGATGATATTACCTCACTGGTTCCCGAAGCCAACATTGTCAATAGCGTGTTGAAAAACTCGTTGAGCAAGAGTGATGATATTACTGCCGGAGGTTCGGTGATTATCAACCGCAGACTGAACAGCGAAGGACGCAACATCACCTTCCGCGGCAGATACAACTATACGAATAGCAGCAGCGAACAATTTTCACTTTCAGAAACCGAATATTTCCAACAAACGGATGAAGAACGATTCGAACGTTTAAACCGGTATATCAATACTCCCACCAAAAACAGTGAATACAATGCGCGGCTGACCTATAGCGAACCTATATTCAAAGGTGGGTTTTTACAATTCGGATACAACTTCCAGTATAGCCACTCTACCACCGACCGTTCTACTTACGACATGCCCGAAGAGTGGACCCTTGACGGCAACACTTCCGGAGGAACACTCAATACCGACTTAAGTAAGAATGCCACCTATAATTATTACAATCACCAGGTAGATGTTTCATTCCGTTGGATACGCGAAAAGATGCGTTTCAATATCGGTATGTCCTTCCAACCCCAACGCTCTACACTTAGTTATTCGCAAGGCGACTATCAAGTAGATACTGTACGGAACGTGTTCAACTTCACACCGACCCTAGACTTCCGCTACCGCTTCTCCAAAACCAGCCAGTTGCGTATCCGCTACCGTGGAAGAAGTTCACAACCTGATATGATAGATCTGCTTCCGATTTCGGATAATACCGACCCTCTGAATGTAACGGTAGGAAATCCGGGACTGAAGCCAACTTTCACCAACCATTTGCGCGTGGAATACAACATATTCAAAACCGAAACCCAGCGTGGTATGTTCTCGTTCTTCAGTTTCCAAAACGTACTAAACGACATCAGCAACCGACGTATTTATAACTCTGAAACCGGAGGATACACCACCATGCCTGAAAATATCAACGGAAACTGGAACTTATTCGGCATTGTGGGAAGTAACATTGCCTTACGTGACAAACGTTTTACCATCAACACCTTTACACGTGCCAATTACCAAAATATGGTGAGCTATATCAGTGATAACCAGACCACAACTGATGCCGATAAGAACACTACCAAACGACTGTCATTAGGCGAACGTTTACGCGGAACGTTCCGAAATGACTGGTGGGAGTTATCACTCAACGGTTCACTGGATTATACCCATTCGCGCAACAGTTACCAAACATCGAACAATATGGATACTTACCAATTTTCGTACGGAGCCAGTACCAACGTGCGCCTGCCTTGGAACATGACTATATCGACTGATATTTCTCAAAATTCACGTCGTGGATACACCGATGCCAGCATGAACCGAGACGAACTGATATGGAATGCACAGATAGCTCAAGATTTCCTAAAAGGCAATGCAGCTACAGTAAGCATTCAGTTCTATGACATTCTGAAAAATCAAAGCAACATCAGCCGTACCATCAGTGCAGCCATGCGACAAGATACCGAATACAACGCTATCTACAGCTACTGTATGGTACACTTCATCTACCGACTGAACCTCTTTGGAGGCAAACAAGGACAAATGGGTGGTCCCGGTTTCCGTGGAGGACATGGTCCGCACGGACCTCGCCGGTTCTAAAAAACGATCAACAAACGGGCACTTATACTTTATTATACTCACCGCTATCATTCACATCCAAGAAAAGGCTCACAGCGTCGCCGACAGAACACCTGTGAGCCTTCTTTTTGCATAGAGCCAAGACATGCTGACATAAAATCATTTTCTTAACCTAACTATACAAGTCTTACCGGACATCGAACGGATTATTCCGGTATCTGTTTGGCTCGTATCAAAATATTGCTTACATTTGCTTACTTTATCAACCAAGAACCATGAAAACAATCTTCTGCTACATATTTTTATCTCTGCTGACATTCCTTCCTGTCCGGGCGCAACTGAACTGCACATTCACACATTATTCGCAAGAGAACGGACTTTCGGAAAACACCGTAATGGCTATGGTACAAGACCATGACGGCATGCTATGGTTTGCGACATGGGATGGAATCAACCGCTTCGACGGGTATGACTTCCAAGTTTACAAAGCACGCAAAAGCAATGAAGTGGAATGGGCATCCAATCGCATCGATTACCTATATGTAGACGCC
Source organism: Bacteroides sp. An279 (assembly GCF_002159615.1). Taxonomy (NCBI): domain Bacteria; kingdom Pseudomonadati; phylum Bacteroidota; class Bacteroidia; order Bacteroidales; family Bacteroidaceae; genus Bacteroides; species Bacteroides sp. An279. Next base: position 22,077 of record NZ_NFJA01000005.1, on the reverse strand, counting down.
AAAGGTAATATATGGTGCATCGCCTACGACGGACATGTATTTCGCTTTGACAAACGTCGGGAAACCTTTGACGAAATTTTATCTCAGGAACCGGAAAGCAATCTTGTAATAACCAACATTGTAACCTTGAAAAACGGAACAGTATGGTTGCTTGCCGGAAACGATGGAGGCATACGTATTACACCTGCAACCTCACAGCAGAAGGAAGGACAAAAAACTTACCTTTCGAGCGCATGTGGGGAAAAGGGCACACGCATCTACAACATACATTTGGATAGCAAAGGAAGAGAATGGCTGCTTAGCGAAAACGGTTTGCTCCGTATAGACCCTGATGGGAAAGAAACAAGTTATTTTGCCGATACCCATCCCCGGAAAAGACAGCAGGAACAACCGTTTTTCGATGTACTGGAAGTAGAAGGAATGTTGTGGTTCACCTCACGGCAAGGACGTGTATGGATATACAATACAAACAATGACATATTCACATTGAAAGAACTTCCCATACAAGACAACATTATCGCCATCCGCCAGCTAAAAGACGGACGTATGGTATTCGCAGTCCCCAAGCAAGGCATCCTGATAACTGATACACAGACAGAATCCATACATTTTTATGGAGCAGAGCGAGGATTCGACTTTGCCAGTTCACCCATCATCTCGATCTACGTAGACAGTCATGACGAAATATGGGCAGGTGTAGACCGTTCGGGGTGTGTATGCCACTTGAACCCAGACGAAAAACAACTGAAAGTAGAACAGATAAAAGTAGAAAAAGACCCGGCCGACCGCTCGATACCTGTATTCTCTATCTGCGAAAACCGGGACGGAAACTTATGGGTACATCCTGTAGGCGGAGGATTGTCCTGGTTCGATCGTGACTCAGGCAGGCTATTGCCTTTTTACGATGAAGCCGGAAGCAGTGAATGGCGCTTCTCAAATAAATTGCATGCCATGATGACCGACCGCCAGGGGAATCTGTGGCTAGGTACCCATTCGAAAGGACTGGAAAAAGTTTCGTTCTTCGATAATGAATTCCGCCTATACAAACCCTTGGCATGTCATTACGACACTCACGCCAATCAAGTGCGTGCCTTGTGCGAAGATTCACAAAAACGTATCTGGATAGGTACACGGGACGGGAAAATTACCATCTTCAACACCGATATGGCTCCTTTAGGCTACCTTACCGCTGATGGACGTATCTCTTCATCGGGCACTCCGTTTATCACCCCAGCCTACCGCATCATGGAAGACTCGCATGGCACCGTCTGGATAGCCTCAAAAGGTGGTGGCATTATCCGTCTCGAACCACAGGAAGGAAATAAATCTTATCGTCCGACTCATTATACGTATGATGCCAACGACATTTATAGCTTGAGCCACAATAGTGCTTATGATATCTGCGAAGACGGAAAAGGACGTCTGTGGATAGCTACATTTGGGGGAGGTATCAACTGCATGGAACCTCAGGCAGACGGAAGCTATCGTTTCATTAACTTTCGTAACAACCTGAAATCATATCCAATGGAACGTTGTTACAAAGCACGTGCCTTGCAACGCGATGCCAACGGTACAATGTGGATTGCTACATCGAATGGACTTCTTTCTTTCGATGAAGACTTCACCCGCCCAGAAGCCATCAGCTTTCATCTGCATGCACGTACTCCGGGCGACCCTGAGAGTTTAAGCAACAACGATATATATGATATTCTGCTTACTGGAAAAAAACATTTGTTCTTTGCTACATTCGGCGGTGGCTTGAATAAATTGAAAGACATAGACCATAAAGGCAAAGCACGTTTCTCATCTTACAATACTACCAGCGGCCTACCCACCGATGTACTGGTATCACTTGCCGAAGACGAAAAAGGAAATATATGGATAGGTACAGAAAGCGGACTGAGCCGCATGGATACTCATAAACATCGTTTCGACAATTTTCTGCGACGCGAACTGGGAGAAGAATTGGCCTTTGAGGAAAATACGGCCATGGTACTCACCGATGGAAGACTACTCTTTGGGTCGAACCGTGGAGTGCTTGTATATCGCCCGGAAGAAGTAAAGACCAACAATTATGTGCCCGAAATTATCTTTGCCGGCCTGAAAATAGCCAATGAAAACATCATGCCTAAAGCCGGGACGGTACTGCCAGAGTCTCTGAACAGTCTGGGCAGTCTTGTACTTCCCCACACCAAAAACACCATAGCTCTCTCATTTGCAGCACTTGACATGAACTTCCCGGAAAATATCAAATATGCTTATATGCTGGAGGGATTCGATGAAGAATGGAACTATGTAGGCAAACAGCGTACGGCTACCTATACAAACTTACCTCAGGGGGAATATACTTTCCGCATCCGTTCTACCAACGGAGCAGGTATATGGGTAAACAACGAACGGCATTTGCCTATAACTGTCCAGCCTGCTTTCTGGGAAACCCCTATCGCTTACGGACTTTATGTCATCGTTTTTCTCGGCATATTGCTTGGTGGAGCTTATATTTTATTCATTATCTACCGCCTGAAACATGAAGTTTCTGTAGAACAACAGGTTACAGATATCAAACTGCGCTTCTTCACCAACATTTCACACGAATTACGTACCCCACTCACTTTGATAGAAGGTCCGCTAAGCTATATTTTAAAACGCAACGACCTGACACATGAAGTGAGGGAGCAGCTACAAGTTGTAGAGCGGAATACCCACCGTATGCTACGCCTGGTGAACCAGATTCTGGATTTCCGCAAAATACAGAACAACAAGATGAAGCTCTGTGTAGAGCAGGTGGATATCGTTCCTTTTGTCCGTAAAATCATGGAAAACTTCGAATCGCTGGCCGAATCAAACAAAATAGATTTCATCTTCGAAAGCGAACAACCTTCGTTGAAGCTATGGGTAGATGTAGACAAAGTAGAAAAAATTATCTTCAACCTACTCTCAAATGCATTTAAATATACTCCACAAGGCAAAAGTATTAAAGTCTTTATACATGAAAATGAAAAGAGCATAGCAATAGGCGTGCAAGACCAAGGAATCGGTATTCCTGAAAGCATGAAGAAATCTTTATTCGTACGTTTCGAGGCTTTACTGGATAAACATCTGATGGGAAACAGTACGGGAATAGGCCTGTCGCTTGCCAAAGAACTGGCAGACCTACATCATGCCGACATCCACGTAGACAGTAAGGAAGGAGAAGGGAGCTGCTTTACTATAGAATTCCAGAAAGGCAAAGAGCATTTCGGTGAACAAGTGGAATTTATTGTTTCGGACAATGTCGAGCTATCATCCGAAAGCAATTTGCCGGAAATAAAACAAGAACCTCAAGTTGAAAATACTTTATCCGGAACAATTACCGACCGAAAAACAATGTTGCTGGTGGAAGATAACCTGGAACTACGTTTCTTCTTACGCAACATTTTTAATGAAGAATTTCAAACCATCGAAGCATCAAATGGTACAGAAGGTGTAGAAAAAGCTCGCAAATATATCCCCGACATCATCATCAGCGACATCATGATGCCCGAAAAAGACGGTATAACACTGACGAAAGAATTGAAAAGTGACATGTCAACCAGTCACATACCTATCGTTTTACTGACTGCCAAGACCGACATGGACAGCAAATTGCAAAGTATGGAACTGGGCGTAGACAGCTATATCACCAAACCCTTTAGTGCCGTATATCTGAAAGCACGTGTAGACAATCTGCTCATGCGCCGCAAACGGCTGCGCCAATTCTATAGCGAACACCTGATGAACACCAATGCTCCGGCTACAGAAGAGGAAGCAAAAGTGGAAAAAGAAGTGCAAAATTCTATTTCACCACAAGACAAACTCTTTATGGACCACTTGACGGAATTTATGGAGAAAAATCTGGATAATGGTGATCTGATAGTGGACGACCTGGTGAAAGAAATGGCGGTAAGCCGCTCGGTTTTCTTTAAGAAACTGAAATCGCTTACTGGATTTGCCCCAATCGAATTCATCAAAGAAATGCGCGTAAAACGTGCTGCACAACTGATAGAATCGGGCGAGTTCAATATGACCCAAATTGCCTATATGGTAGGTATCAACGACCCACGCTATTTCAGCAAATGCTTTAAACAACGTTTTGGAATGACACCTACAGAATACAAGGAGAAAGCGCGGAAAAAATAGAAAATGAATTTCACATTTTGTCCAATACGCCCCTACATGGGATGTTTGCGGATATTCAGTAAATAGAATGAATATCCGCATTTTTGTGGAATTCATAAAAAACAGACCAACATGTCTGTACTCGCTATGGGGAAAATTCAGAACGGATAACCAATAGCAAAATGCAGACCTTGTCCGTCCTTGAACCGGGGAATGTTATAATACCCAGAACGTCCGGTTTCATAAGGCACGTGGAGAGCAATTCCCCAATCCAGACGAAGGACAAGAAAAGACAAATCATAACGGATACCCACACCAGTACCTACAGCTATATTATCGAAAAAATGTTTGAAAGTGAATTCCGCACCGGGACGAGCCTCATCTTTCCGCATCAGCCACACATTGCCTGCATCAAGAAAGACTGCCCCGTTAAGATTTCCACCAAACATATTCGAGAAAAGCCTGAACCGATACTCCAGGTTTGCTTCCAGTTTGATGTCACCTGTTTCATCTACATACGAATAGGCAGCATTATCTGCCGGATGAAAACGTCCCGGACCCAACGAACGTACCGTAAAGGCACGGATGCTATTGGCACCTCCCACGTAAAACTGCTCATTGTAAGGTGCAATAGTCTTATTGCCATATGCCCAAATCACACCTGCCATCAACCGTCCTGCCAGCTGCTGTTTTTCATTGATGTAAAACAACGGGCGTATCTCACTGGTAAATTTCAGGAATTGGGCAAAAGGGGTTCCTAAAAATTTCTTTTCTTTTTCTTTGAATCCTCTTCCGAAAGCAGCATAAATAGCCGACGTGATATTTCCTGCCGAAGTGAACGAGTTCTCCCACCATATCCGCCAACGGCGTTGACGCCACGAATCATCATAAGTAAAAGTATACGAAATGGAAGGGATGAACTGGTCGTCCAAACTATGAAAGAGCATTGGGTTTGCCAAAGCAATCGAATCGAATGTAGCCGTACGGCGTTGCAAGTGATTGAAAGCAAGATGAACCGGTGTGACGGTATGTTTCATGCTTCGTGATTTCTGAAAGCTATAAGATATACTTCCGCCAAAAGAAAGCATTTTGAAATAACGGGCACGGTTCACCTGCTCTGCATAGATGCGGAAATGGGTTTCGGAAGGGAAACGGAACGGATCTATCCGGTTGCGTACCCAAGGAATGACAATGCGCGGAAAATCAAGTGAAAGCGCAGCACCCAGTTCATACGAATTCATAACCGACTTGTCACCGTCTACCGTCGAACTGGTCTGCCATTCGTACGAACCTTTCAGTTCCAGATTCAGCGAAGCCCCCATCCTCAGGAAGTTCTTTTTCGTAAGTTTGAATATAGCTCCCGGACCAGTCTGCTTTGTACTCTTGGTCGTGACATTCAATTCCAATTCACTATCGTAAGGCAAATCGAACATGGCATTTACCCGTACATCAAGCGTATCTTCACCGGAACGAGGCAAGTATTGCATCTCGTTGAACTTAAACACTCCCAATCGTGAAAGTGCTTCCTGGGTATAATCTTGACGTGTCTGTGAATAAAGTTCTCCTTTCCGATAAAGAAAACGCTTACGCAATACATCGAAGCGCAATCCTGGCTTGTCTCCAGCATAAAACACTGTAAAGTCACGCAATTTCATTGAGTCAACAGGAGGTTCTCCGTTGTATCCTGTCAAATAAACAGCTGTCTTCCCGATATGATAGGTTTTTAAGGCTTCTTTCGGAAGATTGGCAGCAGGAACCATCTTCAGCATCACATAGCCGGGACGCATCAGGGTGTCGGCTAGAAATGTCAGGAAATCGGTACGTGCATAATAATATCCGTGGTTGCGCAACAAATCTACCACCCGTTGACGTTCTGCATTCAGGGTATTGACATTAAAATAATCATCGGTATGTACCAGTCGCTCCGATGAACGGGCATGAATCAGACTGTCGGTTCGGGGAGCAAAACCTTCGTATAGCAATGTATCTATCCGGTACGGACGCCCCATATCAATATCATAACTCAATTTTACGGCACGTTCGTTTTTGGTGCTGTCTATTTTCCATGTGACATGCCCATCGAAGAAGCCATAATCACGAAGCAAGTTGCCCGCCACTTTGGCACGGGTATCCGGATTCACTTCCGATAGCAGAACGGGGTCGGCAGCCAGATGCTTGAATATCCACCTGCCGAAACCTTTTTCATATCGTTCAAAGCGATTATACATCCATAGTCCGAAAGGAATAGGAAACCGCACATTCGGATAGGTCACGATAGCATTGTTGGGAGCAATGCTGATGGCTCCCATCACTTCGTCTAATGCCGTCTGTCCGGCTTTGGTTTCATCTTCATTCTGGATTGTGATATTTTTCAGTCCCAGATAGAGGGTTTCTCCTTCGGGCAAATGCTTGGTGGTAGAGCATGATGACAACCCTGCCAGCATCCCGAGCAAAACGAATATATATGCGTCCAGTCTTTTCATTAGCTTCTATACCTTATTAATATACCTTCATTGCCCTTCGCTTATACCTTCATTGGTAGGTTTGTTTTTTTTACGCGAACGGAAGATAAAAAGTTCGCCCAGCTTACTTACTTTTTTTCTCAATACAACACCTACTCCCGTTTCAATCACTTCACCATCAAGTATGCTTTCGTAGTTTTTATCGTGGAAAATCTTGATATAGCGCGTGCCGCTATTGTCCAGTCTGTATTCCAGCGAGATATTGTCGATAAACGATTCTTCCTGTTGCTGGGCATCATTACCTGTCGAAATCTTCCCACCTATCACCACTTGGAAGCGGTTGTTCCAAAAACGTTTGGCAAACTGGAAGTTATAGTCTGTTCGTGAAGCTCCGCTTCCTTGCTCGGTGGTTTCCATACCGAAATTGATGTCAATGGTTTTCAGCGCACTACCTGCCACTTTATTGATTTCGCTTTGTAGGAAAGAATTCAGCATACTGTTCGTATCAAAGCCCTTGCCCGTGCTTCCGCCTCCCATATACATACCGGTCACCAGCATCGTTACAGCAAGCTTGTTTTTCTCTTCTTCCGATTTCCCCGCCAGTTCGTTCTGCATTGTCCCGTCTTCGGGAGCTTCCAAGGTAAAAGCAAATCCCAAGTTTTCCAGCCGGTTGGTTAGGCGCACCCCAACATCAAAATTCACCATTCTCGAACTGTTGTCATCCGATGCCACCGAAGCCCGTACCCGCTCCGAGGCTTTGATGTTAAGATTAGGGTTCATCAGGTCGCCTGTCCACTCAATATAGCTTCCGCTCTGTATGTGGAATGTCTTCAGTGGAATAATGGGCATTTCATACTTCATTTCTCCACTCATCAACGAATAACGTCCGTTCAGTACCATATTTCCATCTGGCTGGTATTGAAAGGAAAGGTCACCTCCCCCCTCCAGCAACATATAGTTGCTTCCGTCTTCGTTCAGGTCTACACGTGCCTGTACCGCCTCGTCGATATGCAGGGTCATCAATACATCAATACCTCCCAACGACACTGGTTTGAATGTCCGCAAATCCACCTGTGCTGTATCACGGAAGTCAACGAAGGTTACCGTTTCGCTCAAACGGTCTTCTACGGTAAGAGGAGAATCTTTCAGGATATATGTAAAATCGCTGTTCCCCAAGATGTTCATATTTCCCCGCATTGTCAGATTTTCGGGAGACCCTTTTACCATCGAAGCGAAATCGACATAAAGCTTCCCATATACTAAGGATTCTTTTGTCCGTTTGGCATTGATAAGTTCGAAATTGCGTGCATTCATCTGAAGATTGACATCGATTGCAGCAAAATCATTTACATCCACATAGCCATCGATGGTAAACGGTGTAGCCCCCTCGGTATAGATATTAAAGCGTTTGAATTCCAAACGGTTCTGATTGATTCTAAGGGGACGATTGTCTAAGCGCAGGTTCAGTGAAGCCTGAGGGATTCCTACCTGTACACTATCCAAGGCAAACTCTCCGTCAAGAATCGGTTTTAAAGTAGAACCGTTCACATTTACGCTTCCATCCACGTCACCTGCAAGTGTAGCCATTTTCCCCGGGATGAAAGCATTGGCAATGTGTAAGGGAAAATGGTGCAGGCTTACCTTTGCATCGATTCTGTCTTCTGTCTGCTTGTCAAGAGCGGTTGCATAAGTACCGTCCAGATTCACCGCCTCTTTCCCATCAATAGTGATAAAACCGTCAATGCCGTGTGCTCCATTTTCCTGAGGCAAATAAACCGCCGACATTCCCCAGTCGCCCAAAGATTGCCGGTTATATGCCAGGCGTTCTACCTGCATCTCGGCTGCAACTTGCATATCTGCTTCCGTCTGCACATAATGTACTTCTGCACTCACTCGTCCGGCAATATCGGGCATATAAGGCACCACTCTGCGAAACTCGGCTATATCTATGCGGTTCAGAGCCAAAGTCAAGTCTTGCAACGCAAGGGTATCGGGTGTAGAGGTCAGCGACAAGCCGGTATGAAGCGTGTCCGTCAAGCGCAAGTCGGCATGTATACGTCCTTTGTCGGCAAGGTAAATGTAATTGTCGGGATTTGCCTGGAAATGACGGTATACTAATATGGGGGTATCGGGAGAAACATGTAAGCTGACTCCATCGGGATGCAGGCGGGCTTCTAATCCCAGGTCGACTCCTTTCTCACGCTTATTATTCAAATACATTATCCGAAGCCCAGCCCGGACAGAGTCAATACTTCCTCCCATACCGATATCGAAAGCTTCCTGACGCTTGCTTGCCAATGCTTTTACACCACTATGAAACAAGAAGCGGGTAGAATCTTGGCGGGCATCGAAAAATATGGTGTCCAGCCGCAGACTATCGGTACGTAAACCATAAAGATTCATTTCGGCATTCAGTCCGTCGGAAGGTGAAGCGGTCATCTTTGCCCGAAAACGGTCATACCGCAAATGATTGGCAGAAAGCAAGTTTGCAACCGGATTATCCGAACCGGAAAAGACTCTCAGTTCTGCCTGGGGCAAGAGAAGTTTCAATGCCCGTTGGTCCAGCTTACGCGCTTTCCATTGACGGTCGAATTCTTTCATCAGTGCTGTAGCACCGGTCCCCAAGCGCTCCACTCCGTCAGGCGAACGGAAAAGAAAAGTCAGGTCGCCTGCATTTACATAACTCCGGATAGAATCGGAAGCCATCTCCACTCCGGCATGAAGGTCTTTTGTGTGAAATGTATTTTCTTCCGTAGCAAGAACAATATTGGTCAGCGATAACCGTACACGATGGCTTTTCTTCATATCGGTCTGGGCATAAGCTTTGATGTGAAGTGATGGAGTCAGTTTGGTTCCTGTTACCGACAAAGCTTTCAGGTCCAGCCGTTTCACCTGTGCGTCTAAGTCTGCTTGAATGGCATTGGGACGAAGCGAAGCATTAAGGCTGGCAGAAACGTCCACGGCATGGTCAGACACAAAGAGTGCCACATTGCCTTGCGACTGACGGAGGTCGGCTTCGAGCTTCAATCCCGAAAACAGCCTATGCCCATAACGGAGATGAGATACTTCAGCATCTGCCTTCGCTTGAGTATGAGGGGAAAAGAAATCCAAGCCCACTCCTTCCGCATGCAATGTAGCAGAAAGGCCGTAAAGTGAGTCTTGAGGCATGAAACGGTGCAAATTCAGGCTATCGATATCTATCTGTGCTTTGTAACTGGCCGAAATCAGGTTATATCCTGCATCCAATACTATTTTACCCTGTCCTCCATCATTCAGTTTCATTTGGGCTGCAAGCTGATTTCCCGTCAATGAAGCCATCCCTTCCAAACTCATTCCCGTAGGAACAGCTACACTTTCCCCTGTAAGAGCTTTCAGAAAACCAAGGTTCCCGGTTTGTGCCTCCAGATGCAACAAACCATCGCGCCGCACACTATCAAGTGGAAAAAACATTTCTCCGCTGGCTTCGGCACGTATGGCTCCCGGAAGTGTAAGCGATAAGGCTGTAAGACGCAAATTGTTCAGACTTCCATCTATTCCGGCACGTACTTGCAGAGGTACCGATGGATAATGACGTACAAATTCATCGGGCATGTCCGTCACTACTTTCAACAAATCATTTTTACCGATATCTGCCATCAGACGTGCCCGTATCGTTCCTTCTTTGTCCGTATCCATCGCATCCCAATCCATCGAAGCGTTTAGTTCTATAACCGAATCAGGAGTCTTGATGCGGAGTGAAGGCACATTCAGCGTATGAGCATCCGACACCAGCCTCCCTTCGCCAGAAGTGATTTCCAGTCCAGAGTGTTCTTTCAGGTTCAGATTCTGGATCATAGCATGTATATCGTTTCCTGCATAGCGTAGCGAATCCATACGCAGGTTTATTTCAGTCAGGACGATGTGTGAAGGGTCTATTCCCTTTTCAATGGGAGCGAGTGTACCCGACTCAAACGTAGCTTTTCCACCTTCCAACGAAAGTGTACGTGCCGCATACGCCATCTGATGCAGGTCAACATCTCCTTCGCGCAACGAAAGTCGGTCAAGTGCTATTCCCATCCGAAGTGTATCAAGCGGCATTTGCATGGCAAAGGAAACATCTTCAAAGTCGATTTTGCGCAAGCGGAACTTCCAGTATACCGGTGCCGAAGCAGTGGTATCGGCAGCAGAGGTATCGGCAAGACACATCGACAAGTAAGTATCTTTCAGAGTAAGCTCATCTATTATGGCAGTTTCAGGGCTCAGCTCCACTCCATGCGAAGCAATAAACAGATTCCCCAAATCCCCTTTCAATGTCATGCCTTCTATCAGGCCTGCCGTATTTACCGAAGCTTTACGTAATTCCAGTCCGTCCAACTCCACCTTTTTCTTAAATAAAGGGAGCAACTGCACCTGGGCAGTTAGCCGGTCGGCATATAGTATGGTGTCGCCGGTATTAATGACAAGTGTACGGTGCACCACCAGATCGAGTGGAAAAGAAAGCGAAATTCTTCCGATGGAAATCTGCATACCCGTAGCTTCCGATGCATACCGGGTGGCAGTATTCACCAGAAAATTCTGTATGGGAGGCAGATAAACCAACACACACAACACAACAAACAATATCAGCGGAGATGCTATAATAATCCCCAACCGGCGAATGTTTTTCTTCATAAAAATGCAACCAATTGCTTTTGCAGATGCGAATATAAGCAAAAATAACCGAATTGCATCGTTTTTTGATTGATTTGATAACATCAACCGACTGAAAAATCTTTAACTTTGCACCATACATTAACTAAAACAATACACTATGAAACCAACTTTATTCGTTCTTGCCGCCGGAATGGGAAGCCGTTACGGAGGTCTTAAACAACTGGACAGCCTGGGTCCGAACGGAGAAACCATCATGGATTATTCCATTTACGATGCAATCCGTGGAGGATTCGGCAAACTCGTGTTTGTCATCCGTAAAGATTTCGAAAAAGATTTTCGCGACAAAATCATCAGCAAATACGAAAACCACATCCCGGTAGAAGTCGTATTCCAGTCTACCGACAAACTTCCGGAAGGCTTTACTTGCCCAGCCGAACGTACCAAGCCTTGGGGGACCAACCACGCCGTACTGATGGGTAAAGACGTTATCAGCGAACCGTTTGCCGTTATCAACGCCGATGACTTCTATGGACGTGACAGCTTCGCCGTAATCGGCAAATACCTGTCCGAACTTCCTGAAGGCGCGAAAAACCAATATTGTATGGTAGGCTTCCGGGTAGGAAACACATTAAGCGAAAGCGGAACCGTGGCACGGGGTATCTGTTCGACCGATGCGGAAGGACACTTGACCACCGTAGTAGAACGTACCGAAATCATGCGCATCGACGGCACCGTATCTTATAAGGACGATGACGGGAAATGGGTGGGCATCGCTGACAACACCCCGGTATCGATGAACATGTGGGGATTCACGCCCGATTATTTCAAGTATTCGGAAGATTATTTCGTAGATTTCCTGAAGGAAAATATCGACAAGCCGAAAGCCGAATACTACATCCCGCTCATGGTGAACAAGCTCATCAACGAAGGTACCGCCAAGGTGAAAGTACTCGACACCACTTCACGCTGGTTCGGCGTAACGTATGCTGCCGACCGTCAGGGAGTGGTAGACAAATTCAAGGCACTTGCCGATAGCGGCGAATATCCTTCACCCTTATTCTGATAAATCACTTATTTTCACCACAGATTACACGGATTTTATTATCATCCGGGTATTCTGTGGTGTTTTGTATGCATTTTATTCATGTATAATAAATGTTAAACAGCACATAAATGTAAACACTGTATGGCAATATAAGAAATAAATAGTCTAATTTTGCAAACTGTAGTTTACAATATTAGATTATTTATTTATATGAACGAAGCAAAAGAAACCTTTCGTGAAGTGAATGAAAGCTTCACAACCAAAGAAGCTATCGACGAAGCAAAACGATGCCTGAACTGTAAAAATCCTTCCTGCAAAAAAGGATGTCCCATTGATAATGACATCCCCGATTTCATCCATCAGCTCTCTATGGGGAATATGGGTGATGCCATGCGCATCATCAACGAAAAGAGCAACCTGCCTGCTATCTGCGGACGTGTATGTCCACATGAAAAACAATGCCAGGGACATTGTGTGCTCTATGCCAAAGGAAAAGGCATCCAAATCGGTAAGTTGGAACGCTTCATTGCTGATTTCGATACCGAAATGAATCTGATACGGGAGAAACTTCCGCAAAAAACACGAGGAAAAGTTGCTGTTATCGGCTCAGGACCTGCCGGACTTACCGTAGCGGGTGATTTGGCACGACAAGGATTCAACGTCACCATCTTCGAAGGACAAAGCGAAGCGGGAGGAGTCTTGATGTATGGAATCCCCGAATACCGCCTTCCCAAAGCAGTAGTAACCAAAGAAATACAAAAAATAGAAGCATTAGGGGTAAATTTTATTCTGAACTGTCTGGTAGGAAGAGACATTACTATCGACCAACTGTTCCAACAAGGATACGATGCCATCTTCATCGGAACTGGTACCGCACTTCCCAAAGACTTGAATGTACCGGGCAATACACTTCGTGGCATCGTCCAGTCATCTTATCTGTTGCACATGGTCACTATTTTTAACCAGAACATTGTGAGTCGTGATGCCGTACCGATGCATGAAGGCGATCGGGTAGCGGTCATTGGATGTGGAAATGTGGCTATGGACGCTGCACGTACCGCCGTACGTATGGGAGCTTCAAGTGTAACAGTTCTCTATCACCGTACCGAAGCTGACATGAGTGCCATTCCTAGCGAATACCAGGAAGCTGTGAAAGAAGGAGTGAAATTCATGTGGAAAACCTCTACCAAGGAGTTTTTGGGGGACGGAGATGGAAAAGTGACCGGTATCCGTGCAGAAACTCCCGAAGGTATCCAAGACCTGCCATTCGACTGTGTCCTGCTTGCCATCGGGTCACGTCCTGCCAATCGCATCGTATCAACCACTACTGGCATAGAGGTAGACGAAACTGGATATGTTATCGTGAAAGAGCGCCCATACGGAATGACTACCCGCCGGGGCGTATTTGCAGGAGGTGACGTAGTGCACCGCCCGCACACCGTAGTACTTGCCATGAAAGCTGCCAAACAGGTAGCAGCAGGCATTGCACAATATGTAGATGCCGTGAAATTATTGTCTATAGAGTAGAAACTGTTTATACTTTGAACGGTGTGCAATTGTGCATTTTAATGGTCATGCCGGATTACACAGCCGACATGACAAGCAAGCTTTATTCTCTCTGTCATATAGCTGCACCGTTTGTAAGATTAATAATCTTACAGCGTGAAGATTAATAATCTTACGGCATGAAGATTAATAATCTTACAAACAAGGCAGCTATGCGATTTATAGTTTTTCGATTTCGTCTTGAGTAAATCCTGTATATTTCATGATGATTTCCATTGGCATACCATCCATTTTCATTTGTTTAGCTATGCCAGCTTTCGTTTTTTTCGCGCCAATATTTATTCCTTCGGCACGCCCCTCAGCACGTCCTTCTAAACGTCCCTCGCCTCTTGCTGTTACAATGTTATCACGTAAGATGACCACATTGTCTAAATGGCGGTAATACGCATTCAGTTCTGCCTTGCTCATGCGTTCAAGCCGCAGTTTCTCACGGGCTTCTTTCAATCCGGGCGCAGTGGCATCGGAAGGGATATCTCCTGTGTTGAGGAAATAAATCCATTGTTCCAAAGGGACTTTCGACCATTTATTAAAATCGTTTACTTTCAGTATGTAATACTCCGGATAAAGATCGCTTACAGCAGTGACATTAAATTTCTGACGTTGGAAAGGAGTCAGGTTGAGTAGTTCTCCGTTGTGAATTCCTCTAAATTCAGTTTTGCCATGATATACTACGTCCGTACCATTTCCCAAATTGAAATAAACAATGTTCACGCTGTATATTTTCCGGATATGGTCATAGCCCTGTCCACGATTGATATATTCGGTGATTAATTTGGAAGTTCCAAATAGCATACGTTGGAAATAGGCGTACTCCGTATTGTTCTGAACTTCAATAATAAACAGTTCTCCTTTGTCGTTTTCCGCTAATAAATCCACGCGGTTCTGCTTATCATATTCGTCCTCCTGATTGCTTTCGCTTTCCAATAACTTGTTTATAGTTATCTTTTCATTAAGCAATGTTGTCAGCAGGCCTTCTAACACGCTAAAATTCGCTTTGTCACGAAGCAACCGTTTCATGGCCCAGTCAAAGCGGATATATTTGTTTTGTTCTTCCATAAGGATCATCTTTTTCTTTATATGCAAAGAAACAACTTTATTTCGAGAAAGGCAAACGGGAGGCAGCTTTTATTAATTTGAATTGTTTAATAACAGAGGCTTTTGTTTGACAAAATCAGATTATTTAAGTTTTATATTTTATTGATATTCAGTTGTTTTTAATTTTATCGTTCATGTAGGAAAAGGGAAAATTGTTGCTTCAGAACTGTTCTCTTAAAAAGTTTAATGAATGTCCGCGATGCGTCCTTACAAGCAATTTGGCAACATAAGGACATTTATAAAAGTTTTTCTTAGCGATAGGAAGATACAAGCTATATATAAATATACTGGCACCTTGCACTAAATGTCCCTTTTATTCTATCCGAAGCAAAACACTCCTTATACTTTTGCTCGTTCATTAAAACACTATTACAATGCAATCATTCAAAATAATACAACCGTCACCAATATTGCATCGCTACATTCGCCATTATTGGATATTACAAAGTGATATGGCAAATGCTGCACCCGAACGCACTTTCCCATTAGGTTGCATACAGCTATTTTTTCATAAAAAGAAGCGATTATTCTCACAAACCCATCATAAAATACAGCCCCGATATTTCGTTTGTGGACAAGAAAAAGGATATACAGATATTTGCGCAGATGGAGATATAGAGATGCTTGTTGTTGTGTTTCAACCTTATGCGGCAAAGCTGTTTTTCCGGCAACCATTATCCCTTTTTCAAGGAGAAAATATAGCGATAGAAGATGTGGAAGATAGAGAACTTACCGAACTTGTCCACAAAGTAGCTGATACTGGAAACAACATTCATTGTATAAATTTGATAGAACAATTTCTATTGCATCGTTTAGTTGTATGTTCAGACTATAATATAGATAGACTTTCTGCTGTAATTCAAGACATTAATCTTAACCCATACCTTGATGTCTGTAAATTGGCTAATACTGCCTGCCTAAGCACAAAACAATTCACACGGATTTTTACGGAATATATTGGGACTTCGCCTAAAGAATTTCTGAGAATTATAAGAGTGCAACGGACTTTGTTCCTGCTGCAACAAAATCCTCCATACAATTTTGCGCAAGTAGCTTATAGTTGCGGTTTCTCCGACCAATCTCACATGATAAGAGAATTTAAGCTGTTTACAGGATATACACCTTTAGCATATCTATCGGTTTACACTCCCATATCTGATTATTTTTCTAACCCGTAGAATGTCCGTATTCTTCTATCCACGTCCTTATGGTAATCGTAATTTTGCAATGTCTTAGCGTAGGACAAAGCAAAGTAATAACTAAAAGAAAAAGAACATGAAGAATTTAATCGCATTCTTTGAAATCCCCGTTACCGACTTCTACCAATCGGTAAATTTTTATCAAGCAATCTTCGGGGTGGAATTTATGGTAGCCGAATACAGCAATGAGAAAATGGCTTGTTTTATACAGGACGGACAAACGGTTGGTGCCATATCCTATGCACCTGACTTCAAGCCCTCAGAGCATGGCGTTTTAATTCACTTTAACTGTGAAGACATTGACTGGGCTATCCAGCAAGTATTGAAACAGGGCGGAAGTATTGCTATTCCTAAGACAAAAATCCAAGCTGAAGGGAAAGGGTATTTTGCCGTATTCACCGACCCTGCGGGTAATCGCATAGGACTTTATACCGACTAATATGTACCGATGGAAAAATATAGCTGCAAATGCAATAACTTGCAGCTATATTTTTGCCCCTAATCAATAAGAAACGGCAAAAAGCCTTACCTTTGTAAAATGATTCTAGAGGATTTCAAATTTTACAAACCATGTAAGTTACTGCAACCTTACGTCAGGTATTATTGGGTATTCAAAAGCAATCAACCGCAGAATACCCTTACTTTTCCTATTGGTTGTCCTCAAATCATTTTTCATAAACAGATGCCGCTCTATATCCCTGAACTAAACACGTTCCAAGACAGACTGGCTATCAGCGGTCAGGTTAATTTCCCGTCACACCTATATGCAAACGGAAACGTAGAAATGATAGTGGTGGTATTTCACCCTCACACGATGAGTATGTTTCTGAATTTACCCACATCGCTTTTCTACAACTAGGAGGTTTCCGGCTATAGCCTGGAAAATAAGAAATTGAATGAACTGGCTATACGGATATCCGGTTGTGAAGATAATTCTGTCTGTATAAACTATATCGAAAAATGGTTATTGTCACAAATTGCCAACAACTTGTCCGAAACTTCATATAACATCAAGAGAATGGATGCTGCTATACGGCAGATATACAGTTTTCCTCAAACAACCGTAACCGAATTGTCTTCCATTACCTGCCTATGCAAAAAACAGTTTGAACGGTTGTTCCATTCATTGGTGGGCATGAATCCCAAAGAATATGCCCGTATCGTCCGATTCCAAAAGGCTTTGGCACAAATGCAGCATCAAACGGGCAAAGAAATTAGCCAGGCACAAATAGCATACGCAAGCGGCTATTCCGACCAATCGCACTTCATACGCGAGTTTAAGAAGCTCAGCGGATATACACCTATGTCTTTATTAAAAGTTTCAGCCCCTTATTCTGATTTGTTTACCAATCCTGTATAAATAACTTGTTTGCGGAATTAGAAACTGTTTTGAATTTATCGTGTGTTGATTTGGGATGGTTTTTGAGGTATTTCCGCTTGTGTGATGGGAAAGATAGATCCGTTAAATGAGCATAAAGGAACAGGGGCAAGAGGAAAGTACAATATTTATAAAAAATATAATCCGCTGTAAATAAGCGGATTATATTTTTAATAGTGGACCTGGAGGGAGTCGAACCCTCGTCCAAACAAGGAAGCCATATGCTTTCTACATGCTTATCTCTGCCTTCGGTTTTCGTGCGTAAGCAAGACCAGAGCCACCCACTTGCGCCTTAGCCTTTAAAATTTCATTCTGGTCGCAAGGCTAGACCAGAACTATTCCCGATTTTGCTGCACCGCTTGATCAAACGCCTCGGAACAAGAGCTTTTGAGCGATGTCTCGTTTCCATCACTGTGACGGAAATAAAGTTAATCTACTGTACTTCGATTAAGCAGCGAGAGCATAGTTTTCGTTGCCAGATAATTGTTCAGTAACTGAGATTATAGTGCAAATCACTGACGCACTGCATGCTTACATACCACATCTCTTGCTGTCAAATCCAGTCAAGCCCTTAAGTGATGATTGTTTGCAAAGATAGGTATTATTGGGAAGATAACAAAATAATCTGTCACTTCTTTTTCTTTTCTTTTTCCTTTTTTGGCTTTTTTGTATTGAAAAAGCTTATGCCGAGATAAAAAAACTCCCACAAACATTTGTTTGCAGGAGTTTTATGGAGATAGTATTTATTTGTTAACTCAAAATCTGAGCCGATTTGTTGCCTTGCAACTTATTATTTGATGTTCGGATTCAGCTTGTTCCATTCAGAGATAGCAGGAAGAACGCCCATAGCGATTACTTCATCACGCAATTCGCAGAGGTGAGCGTAGCTCTTGTCCAAAGCTGCTTGTTCTTCTGCAGTTCCGTTCAGAGCAGCGCAGTGGCAACCGTCAGCAGTGATTGAAGTTTCCCATGCCATCATGATGTGGTCGTACTTATCGTTTGAGATATATGTACCAGCCGGCCAGCGGAATGCCTTGCCACCCATAGCAGCACCAATCATTTCGATAGAAACGTATGCTGGGCTTTGGAATGAAGAACGTCCGCGCAATGCGATGATGTTAGCACCGCCTTTGGTTACTTTCTGTTGGATTTCTGCCCATTGTTCTTTGCTCAGAGCGTCAGTGCCGATGATGTCGGTCAACGGTTTGCCGTTAACTTTAGCAGTAGAAGCGAATACAGCCATCTGTTCGCCGTGACCACCGTATGTGCGGCAGTTTTCAACAGCGTCCATAGGTACGTTGAAATATTTAGCCAGTTCACTGCGCAAACGGGTAGAGTCGAGGGCAGCCAAGGTAGTAACCTGTGAAGGTTTCAAGCCTGAGTACAACAACGTAATCAGACCGGTGATGTCAGCCGGGTTAAAGATAACCACGATGTGTTTTACATCTGGGCAGTATTCTTTTACGTTCTTACCGAATTCTTCAGCGATAGCGGCGTTGCCTTTCAGCAAGTCTTCACGGGTCATGCCTGCTTTACGGGCAGCACCTCCTGAGTTCACGATATATTTGGCACCTGTCAGCGCTTCTTTGATGTCTGAAGTGAAGGTTACGTTTACGCCTTCGAAACCGCAGTGGTACAATTCTTCAGCCACACCTTCCAATCCCGGAGCATACGGGTCGTACAAGCAGATGTTAGGAGTCAAACCCATCATAATGGCAGTCTGAGCCATGTTAGAACCGATCATGCCGGCAGCACCAACAATGGTAAGCTTTTCGTTAGTTACAAATTCCATAATTCTATTATTTTAGTTAAGTTATACGGTAATTCTTTTTTCTGACCGATGCAAAGATAAAAAGTTCTTTTGTTTGTGAGAATCTTTGTGCATAGAAAAGTGTGAAAAATCTGCATCTTTTCAACTTAATTACGGAAATATTTCACTATTTTTAAGTTGATGACTCCATTTTTGTAATCAGCACTTGGCAAAATGTGAAATCGGGGTGTTGTCTTCAGAAACGGACACACCAGGTCAAGAAAAACTTTTTGGAGAAATTCAAAACTGTTTCTCGGTCTGTTGGGATATCATTGTTTTCGTGAGGCAATGTTTTGGGTTGTGGCTGGGAGAAAATACAGGTGACAGATATAAAAAACATTAAGGAGGAGATGCCGGACATCTTTTGTCGGTTGATTTTGATTAATTTTGCCCCGATAAAATTTTAACGAATATGTCCGAATTAGCTCCATTAATTACCGATTTAGGTATTATTCTGGTTGTGGCGGGATGCGTCATGATTCTGTTCAAGTGGCTGAAACAGCCGGTTATCTTGGGTTATATTGTGGCTGGGTTTATTACCGGTCCTTCTGTGAGTTTTTTGCCTACGGTGTCTGATACGTCTGACATCAAGATTTGGGCAGACATCGGTGTTATTTTTTTGTTGTTCGCCATGGGATTGGAGTTTTCTTTCCGCAAGCTTTTGAATGTAGGCTTGAGTGCTATGGTGGCTACCGTTACTATTGTGTGCGGTATGATGTTCTTGGGATATGTGGCGGGAAATATGATGGGATTTTCTCATATTACCAGTCTTTTTTTGGGCGGAATGCTTTCTATGTCGTCTACGGCGATTGTTTTTAAGGCTTTCAATGACATGAACCTGCTCCAGCAGAAATTTACAGGAATCGTGTTGGGCATTTTGGTGGTAGAAGACCTTGTAGGAGTTGTCATGCTGGTGGTACTTTCTACGTTGGCTGCAAGTAGTCAGTTCGAGGGCACGGCGTTGCTGGGTAGCCTGATGAAGCTGGTCTCTTTTCTGGTGTTTTGGTCGGTATTGGGGATTTACCTGCTTCCTACCTTAATAAATAGGATCAAACGTTTTGTCAGTGATGAGATTCTGTTGGTGGTTTCCTTGGGGCTGTGCTTGCTGATGGTTATGATTGCAGTAAGAGCAGGGTTCTCTTCGGCATTGGGAGCTTTCGTCATGGGCTCTTTGTTGGCCGAAACCTCTGAAAGCGAACGTATCAGCCGGGTGGTGCAACCGGTTAAGGATTTGTTTGCAGCTGTATTCTTTGTATCTGTAGGTATGATGATAGACCCGATGGTTATCCGCGATTATATTGTGCCTATCTTGTTGCTGACTCTTTTGGTTCTGGCAGGGCAGAGCTTTTTTGGTACTTTCGGAGTTTTGCTTTCAGGACAGCCATTGAAGCTGGCGATGAAATCAGGGTTCTCGTTAACACAGGTTGGCGAGTTCGCCTTTATTATTGCCTCGTTAGGTGTGAGCCTGAATGTGACAGATACACATTTGTATCCCATTATTGTGGCAGTATCTGTCATCACTACGTTCTGTACACCTTATATGATACGTTTTTCCGAGCCTGCATACCGGTTTGTCGACCGTCATTTGCCGGTATGGGGCAAGCAGGCTTTGTCGCGCTATGTTTCCGGTTCCATATCCGAGAAGCACCAGAACGACTGGCACCGTCTGTTGCGGGGAATGATAGTAGGCGTGTCGGTGTATCTGGTTCTCTGCATAGGCGTTATAGTCATATTCTTTTCTAAAATACATCCTTTCATCCAAGGTCATCTGCCAGGACTTCAGGGCGATTTGCTGGGTGCTTTGATTTTGTTGGCAGTGCTTTCACCGCTTCTGTGGGCGATGGTG
This sequence comes from Bacteroides sp. An279, assembly GCF_002159615.1. Lineage (NCBI taxonomy): Bacteria > Pseudomonadati > Bacteroidota > Bacteroidia > Bacteroidales > Bacteroidaceae > Bacteroides > Bacteroides sp. An279. The sequence continues at coordinate 907 of NZ_NFJA01000005.1, read as the reverse complement.
GTCAAGAAAAACCATTCGCCCGAGTTCCGCCGTCTGTGGGCAGACAATCTGGTAAATCGCGGTGCTTTGTCATCGCTGGTGTTGATTAAGATTATTCTTTGCATTACCATTGTAATGAGTGTTGTGGTCCGTTTGTTCAATGTGGCGTCTGGATTGGGACTGGTTATTGCTTTACTGGTGGTGGCTGGACTATATTTTTCGAAACGTATCCGCAAGCGTTCGTTGGAGATTGAAGAGCAGTTCGAAGCCAATTTTCAAGGACCGGACGAAGAAAAGAAAAGCTCTTCTTTGTTTGACGGGGTGGGAGATACTACTTCATTGTCCGACCTCCATGCAGTCGATTTCACCGTGCAGCCCAATTCTGTTTGTGTGGGTAAGACGTTGAAAACACTTGCTTTCCGCACCCGTTATAGGGTAAATATCATTACTATTGGTCGTGGCGATGCAGTCATCGATATTCCGCAAGGTGACGAGATGCTTTATCCGTATGACAAAATTACTGTAGTAGGTACCGATGAAGACCTTTCGCAATTTGCTCGGGCACTGGAGCAGAAAGAAGCCTGTGCCGGTGGCGGAACATCTTCACGCAAAGGGACACGCATTACTAACGTATGTGTCGACGAACATTCTTCCTTGTTGGGCAAGAGTATGGGCGAAGTGAAATCCGACCGTGCTATCATTTTAGGTGTAGAACGGGGCAAGGAAGTGGTGAAGAATCCTTCTCCAGCATTTGTGTTTCAGTCGGGTGATATCGTATGGATGGTTGCTTCGTTTCGTAAGCCGGTATAGGCGCGAGGCATTAAGAAGCTGTTTTGAATTTCTCCAAAAAGTTTTTCTTGGCTTGATGTATCCGTTTTCGTGTGTGCTTTGGGCGATTTTTTGGTCCTTTTCGCTCCTGTTCTTCGTC
>NZ_NFJA01000049.1:0-28344 GCF_002159615.1 Bacteroides sp. An279 | reverse complement strand
ACGAAGAACAGGAGCGAAAAGGACCAAAAAATCGCCCAAAGCACACACGAAAACGGATACATCAAGCCAAGAAAAACTTTTTGGAGAAATTCAAAACAGCTTCTTAGAACCTGTTTGAAATTTGCTCAGGTTTGTTTTGAGAGACTTTCTGTAGAAATTCAAAACAGTTTCTGGACATAATCGGGGCTGCTTTTCTGATTTATACAGGGATGAGGTAGTTACTTTCCGGATAAAACCGGGAAAACAGACCGGTAGCAAGCTCAAAAGGACCTGATATAATATTGCTTTATTGGAAATTTTAAACAGTTTCTGATGAATGTCTGCATAGCCAGTTTGTTCGGGTTAAAAACGCAGTAGTACTGCGTTCGCCGATGAAGATATATTCAACTGCCGATGAAGTATATATTCAATCGCAGATGCAGTATATATTCAACTGCCGATGCAGTATATGTTCTTTTTTAGGGGGTATATGTTGGCTGTTTGCAGATATTATTAATATAATATAATAAGGAGTTGAAGGAAATCAGAAGCAATCCTTTTTATGCCGGTTTTCGAAAGTCTGGCTATTGGCTTTTGACTCCTGGACGAAGTTATTAACTAAAAAACAGATAAAGGACATGTCAGTAGAAACTAAAAAGCTGAGCAAGGAAATCAGCGAAATCTTTTGGAGAGAAGGTTATACATTGGCAACTGCAGAAAGTTGTACGGCCGGAAATGTAGCAGCCATTATTACGGCAGTACCCGGTAGCTCACGTTTTTATAAAGGTGGAGTGGTAGCATATGCCGATGAAGTGAAGGAAAGCTTGTTGCATGTAAAAGCGGAAACCCTTCAGGCATGCGGAGCGGTGAGTGAAGAAACCGTAATCGAAATGGTGAAGGGAGCTATTGATACTTTTGGGACTGATTATGCCATGGCTACATCGGGCATTGCCGGACCGGGTGGAGGTACTCCCGAGAAGCCTGTCGGTACCATTTGGCTGGCAGCCGGGAGTAAAGACAAAATTATGACACTCAAGCTGACAGAAGACGAGGGACGCGACAAAAATATCCAGTTTGCTACTAAAAATGTGCTTCAACTGTTGCTCTCTATTTGCCAAAACAAAGAAAATGAGCAATAAAAGGCAATTTATTGAAGAAAAACTTGCATATGTAAAATAAAACCGCTTACTTTGCACTCCGTTTTAAGGAGCATAGAAATAAAACTATAAAAACTAGATAGAAATGTCGAAAATTTGTCAAATTACCGGAAAGAAAGCCATGATTGGCAACAACGTTTCACACTCAAAAAGAAGAACGAAAAGAACGTTCGATGTGAACTTGTTTACAAAAAAATTCTACTATGTAGAACAAGATTGCTGGATTAGCCTGAAGATTAGTGCTAACGGCTTGAGAATTATTAATAAGAAAGGGCTGGATGCAGCACTGAATGAAGCTGTTGCGAAAGGTTACTGTGATTGGAAAACTATCAAAATCGTTGGTTAATTAAAAGGAGAGTAAAAGTATGGCTAAGAAAGCTAAAGGCAACAGAGTGCAAGTAATCTTGGAATGCACTGAAATGAAAGATAGTGGTATGCCGGGTACTTCTCGTTACATCACTACGAAGAATAGAAAGAATACACCCGAGAGATTGGAATTGAAGAAATACAATCCTATTTTGAAAAGAGTAACAGTTCACAAAGAAATTAAATAATAAGACACCATGGCAAAGAAAACAGTCGCAACCCTTCAGACAGGAAAAGAAGGCCGTTCTTATACAAAGGTTATCAAAATGGTTAAGTCGCCGAAGACTGGTGCTTATGTTTTTGACGAACAGATGGTACCTAATGAAAAAGTTCAGGACTTTTTTAAGAAATAAGGCTTTAATTAGAGTTAATTATATCATTAAAACTCCTTTCGATTTCGAAAGGAGTTTTTTTTTTAGTATCTATACGCAGCCTTAAAAACTCATCCCAAATCAGCACGCGATAAATTCAAGACAGTTTCTATAGTAGAACAAAATTGATTTGCGAAAAAATTCTTGATGTATTGTCATAATCGAATGGAGTTTCCATTGGAAATGGGCACTCAGCATGACAAATGATTTTTCGCATTTTATTTCTGATTGGCTATAAAAAACTTGTATTGCTTTCTCCATGTGAATCTGTAATATTAAAAGAATGTTAACCAAAAAGAATCCGATGCATGCTTACAGTGTTTTTAGTGACGTAAATTTTATTAAAAATAACTTCGGTTAGAAAAAATTATGCCATCAATGTAATAAGTGTTACAGAATATGTTTAATTTTGCCATTGAATAGTTAATTAATTAAATCTATACAAATTTATGCAAAGCAAACTAGTAACAAACAGGCAGACGCGGAGAAACCTGTTTTCTCTCGCGGTTTTTCTTTTAGTGAGTATGTATGCATTTGCCCAAAATGCGGTGACAGGTATTGTAAAGGATAAGACTGGCGAACCGCTGATAGGCGTGAGTGTAGTGGAAAAAGGAACCACAAATGGTAGTATTACCGATATGGACGGAAAGTTTTCCATCAATGTACTTCAAGGCAAGACTTTGGTGTTTTCTTACATTGGTTATCTTTCCCAAGAAATTAAAGTACGCTCCAATACCATTAATGTAACCATGCAGGAAGACGACCAGATGCTAGAAGAAGTCGTAGTTATCGGCTATGGTTCTATGCAGCGTAAAGATGTAACCAGTTCGATTACCACCATCAAAGCTGAAGATTTGAATGTGGGTGTTTACTCAGATCCCGCCCAGTTATTACAAGGTAAAGTTCCGGGTTTAGCCATTACTACTAGCGGCGACCCGAACGGAAGTCCGAGTATAACCTTGCGTGGTGCTTCTTCTTTGCGTGAAGGTGCTGCCATGCAGCCGTATTATGTAATCGACGGTATTCCGGGCGTTGATATTTCCATGGTTGCTCCAGATGATATTGAAAGTATTGATGTGCTTCGTGATGCAACAGCAACAGCTATTTATGGCTCAAAGGCTGCCAATGGTGTTATTATCATCAATACCAAGAAGGGGAAAAAAGGACGTACCAATGTCACTTATAGCGGTTATGTAGCTTTTGACAAGATTTTAAAAAAAATGGATATGGCTACGGCCGATGAACTTCGGGCATATGCCGAAAAAAACGGTCTGACATTATCTAATGATATGGGTGCCAATACTGATTGGCAAGATGAAGTGCTTCGTACAGCAGTCAGCCATAATCACAATGTTTCTATCAATGGTGGTTCAGAAAAGACAACTTATATGGCAAGTATCAATTACCAAAATCGTCAAGGTGTCATTTTAGGTACAGATATGGATCGCTTGAATATACGTTCTTTGCTTACCACTAGGGTGCTTAAAGACCGCCTGGAACTGTCGGTGGGCGTTAATTCTCGTTACGGGAAAGGCGTAGGTGTACCCATGGATGATGAAGGTGTGTCTGTATTGGATGCCATGAATTATTTTTCTCCGATGCTTCCGGTTCGCGATGATGGGAACTGGACACAGGCTTCGGGCAGCCAGAACATAAATCCATTGTCGCTGATTTATGAAGATACTTCTGAAACAATCTATAAAAACACACAACTCATCAGTAAGGCCACTTTGGAAATTGTCAAAGGTTTGAAATGGAGTGCCAACTACTCATTCACCAACAACCAGCGCACTTACAGCGAATATCATACCCACAACACACAGCAGCCGGGTATCAACGCGCAGAACGGCCAGGCGAAGCGTAATACTTACTTCGGGCATGAACACATTTTCGAAACTTACGGAAATTATGATACAACTATCAATAATGCACATAAATTGTCTATCATGGCAGGTTATTCATGGGAAGAAAGGATGTCAAATGATGGCTTTGGGCTGACTGTGCACGATTTTTATGATGATGTGTTGAAATGGAATCAGTTGACTTATGCAAGTACTATTGACGGCATTCCTGCTATAGAAAGTGGAACCAAAGAGACAGTCCGCAATATCTCATTCTATGGTCGTGTGGGTTATTCATACAACAGCAAGTATATGATTCAGGCTACTATCCGTCGTGATGGTTCTTCTGTGTTTGGCAAAAATAACCGTTGGGGTACATTCCCATCAGTCAGTGTTGCCTGGAACATTACGGAAGAAGATTTCATGAAGCACCAAGATGTGATTAGTAACCTGAAACTTCGTTTGGGATATGGTGTCAGCGGTAATGCTTTGGGCTTCGGAGCTTATACCCCGTATGAAACCTACGGTGCATCGGGCTTCTTTACTTACAACGGCAAGAGTTGGCGTACGCTGGCGGCTACCAAGAACGCCAATCCTGACTTGAAATGGGAATCTACCGGAATGTTTAACATCGGTATCGATTATGCTTTCTTCAACGGCCGTTTGAATGGTACCATCGAATGGTATAACAAAAAGACCAAGGACTTGATTTGGAATTATCCGGTTTCTACCAGTCTTTATCCATTCGGCGATATCCAGGCCAATGTAGGTGAAATAACCAATCAAGGTATCGAATTTTCTATTAATGCTGTTCCTGTACGTACTCGGGATTTCGAATGGAGCACGACGGTTACCTTGTCTCACAATAAAAATACTGTAGACAGATTGTCAAACGATCAATTCGAAGTGTCTTTATTTACACAGGGTGACCCGATGGTAGCCGGTGTTTCTGCCAATGGTTATACCCAACGTATCTTGGAAGGTGAACCTCTCGGAACATTCTATACCTTTGAATTTGCCGGATATAATGAAAACGGAATCGCTACTTATTATGTAAGAGATGAAGAAACAGGAGAACGTACGGGAGAAACGACCACTGACCCCAGCGATAAGGACCGTACCATTACCGGTTGCGCACAACCCAAGCTGAACTTTGGATGGAATAACACTTTCTCTTGGAAGAATTGGTATGCAACGGTATTCTTTACCGGTGTATTCGGCAATGATATCTACAATGGTTCACGTGCTAACTATACCAGTCCGGAAAACTTTTCGAACGGTAAGAATGTGCTGAGAGAATTCCTTTACGAACGTCCGGCTACAGATACATCTAATAATCGTCCTTCTGACCGTTTCATTGAAAACGGTTCATACCTTCGTCTGTCCACTCTGACGTTGGGGTATACGTTCAAAAACTTTGACAATTGGTTGAAGAATGCACAATTATACATTACTTGCAACAATGTATTCACTATCACTAGTTATAAGGGGCTTGATCCTGAAGTAAACATGGGTGGCTTAGCTCCTGGTGTTGATTACCGTTGGAGCGCTTATCCGCATACCCGTACCACTATGATTGGTTTAAAAGTTAATTTCTAATTATCAACAGACTTACAATTATGAAAATGAATATAAAATCATTATATGCTATTTGTACTGCCGCTTTACTTGCTGGATGTACAGACTTGGATGTAAATATAGAGTCTCAATATACTCAATATCCAATAAATGATATTGCAGTAGAGGCGAAGAACGCGGATGTTTATTTCCATTTGCGTGATGTATTCGGACGTCGTTATATGGAAGCGATGTCTTTGTCGAGCGATGAATATACAGCTGTTTCATACGGAGGAGGCTGGTACGACAGTGGTTGTTATTCCCATCCGAGCCTTCACGATTTTAGAACAGAAGACGCATCGATTGACTGGATGCCTACGGTTATCAGCGGCATTACCAAAGCCAATACGGTAATCCGTGATTTGGGAGGCGAAGAAGCAGCCCCTGCCGATATCGCTCCTGCGCGGGCAATGCGTGCTTTTTTCACTTTCATTATTATGGACTGCTGGGGAGATGTGCCTATTTTGGATTACCTGCCTGTAACGAATGATGAAGTAGTACGTGCTCCACGTGCAGAAGTCGCCCGTTGGATTGAAAGCGAATTATTGGAAATCATTCCTCAACTCACCGATGAAGTCAGTGACAATACCTATGGTAAGCCGACTAAATGGATGGCAGAAGCTTTGTTGGCAAAGTTGTATATCAACTGGGCTGTGTATACAGCTTCTTCGGTTGAGCAATATGAAGCTGCTACAGCTGAGAATGAAAAACTGAATGATTGTATCAGAATCTGTGATGATATTATCGCATCCGGCAAATTCAATTTAGGTTCAATGCCTTACGCTGAAAAGTTTGGCCCCGATAATGGTTCGCAAGTAGAAGATTTTATCTATGCCATGCCGTATGATACATATACTGCTACAGGTATGCAATACGGGCGGGCACGTACCTGGAAGAATGCAGGAGATGTTGAAAAAAGTTATTATGGTATGAAGTTAAGCAATTCTGCAGGCGGATATATTACGATGAATCCTGAATTCTCACGTCTTTTCTGTTTGGAAGGTGACATACGTAATAACAGCGTAATTGGCGATACTGTACATGTTTATGACCCGAATACTTACCAGCCGACTTCGGAAATAGCTTTGGATGAAAACGGCAAACCTATTGTGCTGACTCAAACTGTTTCGCTTGAAATCCCTGACGATGTGCAATTGGGAGTAGGTGATAACACGAAAGGATATAGCCAAGGCTACCGTTCGGTGAAGTTTTTTGTGATTGATGACGATTACAAGAATGGAAGAAACCAGTCGAATGACTTGCCGATATTCCGTTATGCAGATATCTTGCTGACAAAGGCGGAAGCCATTGTTCGAGGTGGTACGGCTACTAATGGTGAGACAGCGATGAGTCTGTTCAATCAAATCCGGGAATATGCCCAGGCTCCACTTCTGGCTACAACTCCTTCTTTGCAAGATTTGTTGGACGAACGTGGAAGGGAATTTTTTGATGAAAACTGGCGTAGAAATGATATGATTCGTTTCGGAACGTTTGAAAACGAATATGGTTTCCATAAGAAAGATTTCCCGACAGCACGTTTCGAAAAGACTTGTCGTATATTCCCCTTGCACAGAGATGTGCTGAATACCTATCCGCATTGGACTCAAAACCCGGGATATTGATTTATTTGATATCGATTTTCAATGAAGCCTTGCAGCTATCTGCCGTTGTAATAAACGCCGGAAGCCGCAAGGCTTTTTTGTTTCATTCATGTACGGTACGATTTTTAAGGGCAGATTTTGTATTGAAGCAGATAATCATCTTTCTAAAATGGGATAATCTTTTTTCCGGAATCGGATAATCTGTATAATTTAGATGTGTTTGCCTTGACAAACTAATAAACTCATTCGTTTGTTTTAGAGAAAAATCCGTATATTTGCACAAACATAGCAGATAACATAAAGACATATCGTATGGGAATATTTAGTTTTTTCTCGAAGGAAAAGAAGGAAACGTTGGACAAAGGATTGTCGAAAACCAAGCAGAGCGTGTTTAGCAAGATAGCCCGGGCTGTGGCAGGCAAATCCAAGGTAGATGACGAAGTGCTGGACAATCTGGAAGAAGTGCTGATTACTTCGGACGTAGGTGTGGAAACCACGCTGAAAATCATTAAGCGTATTGAGAAGCGTGTGGCACAAGACAAATACATCAATACCGAAGAACTGAACAACATCTTGCGTGAGGAAATAGCAGCCCTGCTGACTGAAAACAATACGGTAGATGCAGATGATTTTGATATTCCCGCAGGAAAGACGCCATACGTCATCATGGTAGTGGGCGTAAACGGAGTAGGAAAGACCACCACTATCGGCAAGCTTGCCTATCAGTTTAAGAAAGCCGGCAAGTTGGTCTATTTGGGAGCTGCCGATACTTTCCGTGCAGCTGCTGTAGAACAACTCGTGATATGGGGCGAACGGGTAGGGGTGCCTGTTATAAAGCAAAAAATGGGTTCTGATCCTGCTTCAGTGGCATTCGATACGTTGAGTTCGGCAGTGGCAAATCATGCCGATGTGGTCATCATTGATACGGCTGGACGTCTGCACAATAAAATCGGCCTGATGAACGAATTGACCAAAATCAAGAATGTGATGAAGAAGGTGGTGCCTGATGCTCCTCATGAAGTGTTGCTGGTGCTTGATGGTTCTACGGGACAGAATGCTTTCGAGCAGGCTAAACAGTTTACATTGGCAACAGAAGTCAATGCAATGGCTATTACCAAACTGGACGGGACTGCCAAAGGAGGTGTCGTAATCGGTATTTCTGACCAGTTTAAGATTCCAGTGAAATACATCGGGCTGGGCGAAGGCATGGAAGATTTGCAGATATTCCGCCGCCGCGAATTTGTGGATTCACTGTTTGGAAACAAATAAGTAAAGTTGAATGAGAAAAAATACGATTGATATCATCACTTTGGGCTGTTCGAAGAACCTGGTTGATTCGGAAAAACTGATGAAGCAGCTTGAATTGAACGGTTATAGGGTGACACATGACAGTGAAAATCCGCAAGGAGAAATTGCGGTCATCAACACTTGTGGGTTTATCGGCGATGCCAAGGAAGAGTCTGTCAACATGATTTTAGAATTTTGCCAAGCTAAAGAAGAAGGGCGGTTGAAGAAACTCTACGTTATGGGGTGTTTGTCAGAGCGTTACTTGAAAGATTTGCAAGTGGAAATTCCTCAGGTGGATAAGTTTTATGGAAAGTTTAACTGGAACGAGTTGCTTGCCGACTTGGGTAAGACTTACCATTCTGAATGTGCCATCGAACGTCACTTGACAACTCCCAAGCATTATGCATACCTGAAGATTTCGGAAGGGTGTGACCGGAAATGTGCCTATTGTGCCATACCTATCATTACAGGCAAGCATGTCTCGCGCCCGATGGAGGAAATTCTGGATGAAGTGCGCCTGCTTGTTGCACAAGGAGTGAAAGAGTTTCAGGTGATAGCGCAAGAGCTGACTTATTACGGTATTGACCTTTATAAGAAGCAAATGCTTCCGCAATTGATTGAACAGATGGCTGAAATTCCGGGTGTGAAATGGATTCGCCTGCATTATGCTTATCCGGCACATTTCCCGCAAGATTTGTTTCGTGTGATGCGTGAGCACAGTAATGTGTGCAAGTACATGGATATTGCCTTGCAACACATCAGTGATAATATGTTACAACGGATGCGCCGTCATGTTACGAAAGAAGAAACCTACGCTTTGATTGAGCAGTTCCGCCATGAAGTGCCGGGTATTCATTTGCGTACCACGTTGATGGTAGGATTTCCAGGTGAGACTGAGCAAGATTTCGAGGAGTTGAAAGAGTTTGTGCGTCATGTCCGGTTCGAACGTATGGGGGCATTTGCCTATTCGGAAGAAGAGGGTACGTATTCGGCACGCCACTATAAAGACGATGTTGCGGAAGAAGTGAAGCAGCGCCGGCTGGACGAACTGATGGCAATTCAGCAGGAAATTTCAAACGAGCAGTGTCATGCCAAAATCGGTAAAGAATTCCAGATTATTATCGACCGTAGAGAAGGTGAATATTATGTGGGCCGGACCGAATTTGATTCGCCAGAGGTAGATCCTGAAGTATTGGTGAAAGATGAAGGCAAAATCTTGCATATAGGTTCTTTTCACCGCGTGAAAGTTTATGATGCCGATGATTTTGATTTATATGCTGAAATAATTAGTTGATAATTAACGGTTGACGAGTTGGCAAGGTTTTCTACTTTGTCAGCTCGTCAACTGTTATCGGAAATTCTAGCGTAAAATAAGACTATGAATAACAAGGAGTTGACAGGAGAATTGTCACGCCGGTTGGGATATACCAATAAGGATGCAGCACAGTTAATTGCTTCGATGGTAGACATTATGGGCGAACAGTTACAGGAAGGGAAAAGGCTGGATTTCGACGGTTTCGGTACATTCAGTGTAAAGAAAGAATTGGAACGGATTGTGTATAATCCGGCGTCCAAGCAACGTTTTTTGGTACCTCCGAAACTTGTATTGATATTTGAACCGGCTTCTTATGAGTTAGAAAAACATAAAAACAGTTCGTTTGCTAATGGATGATAAATTCACAAAAGAAGAACTGGTGATGTTGTTGGCGCAACGCCACCAGATGGAAGAGGCAGATGCAGAAGCGTTTGTCGAAGCTTTTTTCGCCTTGATAAAAGAAACATTGGCAACCGACAAATATGTGAAAATTAAAGGTTTGGGAACCTTCAAGCTGATAGATTCCAATGACGGGAATGCTGGAAGATCGTGTCTTTCGTTTATGCCGGATGTATCTATGCGTGAGTTGGTCAACAAGCCGTTCAGTCACTTTGAAACCGTTCTGCTGAATGAGTCTGCTCATTTCGATGATATGATAGAGGAAGAAGAGAAAGTCATTGCCTCGGAAGAGGCACAGATGGAAATTCCTGCTTCGGATGAAAGAGAACCTGCTGCGTTTGAACCGGAAGTACATCCGGAACCGTTGCAACAGACAGAAGGTATGAAGCCGGAAACAGAAGAAGAGAAGTATGAGCCTGTACCTTTGTTTCCGGAAAACCGCTTTGATGTAGAAAAACAAAAACAGAAACCGCGCTTGCCTTGGTGTTTTATTGCTTCCGTTTTATTGATCGGTGTTATTATAGGTGGTATTATGGGTTGGGTCTTGTTTTCCGGCAGACGATATATACCTGCCTCAGTAGTAAAGGTGTTGTCTGAAACACGACAAGAACCGAAGGGTACGGTTGTGTCTGAACAGGCTATGACAGTAGACAGCTTGCCTGCTTCTAAACATCGTGAAACGGTCGGATTGCCATCTTCTCCGCTCTGTTTGTCGGATACAGTACGCTATGATATTGTAGGAACACTGGCCACGCATACACTTCGCAGGGGAGAGAGTTTGGCTCGTCTTGCCTTGCGATATTATGGTAACAAGAATTTGTGGACTTACCTTGCCCGTTACAACCGGGAAATATTGAAAGATGTCAACGATATTCCTGTAGGTACTTCCATACGTGTTCCGAAGCTGGTTCCGAAGCGATGAAGACCATTTTAAAAAACTTTAGTCCAATAAGATTTAAATGCAGAAAGGCAGCTACTTTTTTTAATAAAAATTAGTTGTTCCTGTTAATATTATGCCGTACTTTTGAGGCCGATAAGAAAAACAGAATACTTAACATATAAAAAATAAAGAAAAACTATGGCTGAAGCTATTGATATTCGTGCATTGAATGAACGAATAGAACGCGAAAGTGCGTTTGTTACTAACCTGATGACTGGTATGGACCAAGTGATTGTAGGACAGAAACATTTGGTGGAATCCTTGCTGATTGGCTTGTTGTCGGATGGACACATCTTGTTGGAAGGTGTTCCGGGATTGGCAAAGACTTTGGCAATCAAAACACTTGCTTCATTAATAGATTCAAAATATAGCCGTGTCCAATTTACTCCGGACTTATTGCCTGCCGATATCCTTGGTACGATGATATACAGTCAGAAAGATGAACGGTTTGTCACTAACAAGGGACCTATTTTTGCCAATTTCATCTTGGCGGATGAAATCAACCGTGCACCGGCAAAAGTGCAGAGTGCTTTACTGGAAGCCATGCAGGAACGCCAGGTGACACTGGGCAAAGAGACGTTCGACCTGCCTTCACCATTTTTGGTAATGGCTACCCAAAATCCAATAGAACAGGAGGGTACTTATCCGTTGCCTGAAGCACAAGTGGACCGTTTCATGCTGAAGGTGATTATTGACTATCCGAAGTTGGAAGAAGAAAAGAAAATCATTCGTCAGAATATTTCCGGAGAAAAGATTCAGGTGCGTCCTATCCTGAAGGCTGAAGATATCATTGAGGCACGTAAGGTAGTGCGTCAGGTATACCTTGACGAGAAAATCGAGCAATACATTGCCGACATTGTGTTTGCTACCCGTTATCCTGAAAAATACGATTTGAAAGACTTGAAAAGTCTGATTGGTTTTGGTGGTTCGCCACGTGCCTCCATCAATTTGGCATTGGCTGCACGTAGCTATGCTTTCATCAAGCGTCGTGGATACGTTATCCCCGAAGATGTACGTGCCATTGCACACGATGTGTTGCGGCACCGTATCGGGTTGACTTATGAGGCGGAAGCGACAAATGTCACTTCGGATGAAATAGTCAGCAAGATCCTGAATAAGGTAGAAGTACCCTGATTGCTATGCACTATAAATTGACGTATGCTTACACGCAAACAGGTGCAAGCATACGTGCCTTTTACCGGTTTAACAAGGAGCAATTAACAAATGAGCGGATGTAATTTCTCCATTAGGTAAGTTGTTCATTGTAAATTGTAGGTTGTTAATTGTAAATGAAACAGATGGAAACAAGTGAGTTGTTAAAACGGGTACGTCAGATTGAAATTAAAACCCGCGGATTGTCTAGCAATATCTTTGCAGGACAATATCACTCGGCCTTTAAGGGGAGGGGAATGGCTTTTTCTGAAGTTCGCGAGTACCAATACGGAGATGATGTGCGCGACATAGACTGGAATGTGACCGCTCGTTTCGACAAACCTTTTGTCAAGGTGTTTGAGGAAGAGCGGGAACTGACTGTAATGCTGTTGGTCGATGTGTCGAACAGCTTGGATTTTGGTACGGTGCATCAGTTGAAAAAAGATATGGTGACCGAGATAGCTGCCACATTGGCTTTCTCTGCCATCCAGAACAATGATAAAATCGGTGTTATCTTTTTTTCTGACCGTATCGAAAAGTTTATTCCACCCAAAAAGGGACGTAAGCACATTTTGTACATCATTCGCGAATTATTGGATTTTCAGCCTACCAGCACGCGTACCAATATTCAGTGTGTGATAGAATACTTGACTAACGTGTTGAAAAAACGGTGTACAGCTTTTATGTTGAGCGATTTCATTGATGAGCACGATTACCAGAATGCGCTGACCATAGCTAATCGCAAGCACGATGTTGTGGCTGTGCAAGTGTATGACCGTCGTATGGAAGAATTGCCCAATGTGGGATTGATGAAAGTACATGATGCCGAGACGGGTCATGAACAATGGATAGACACTTCGTCCAAGGCTTTGCGTAATGCTCATCATGCCTGGTGGTTGGAGCGTCAGCAGAAGCTGTCCGGTATTTTTACACACAGTAATGTGGATTCGGTTTCGGTGCGAACCGACCAAGATTATGTAAAGGCGTTGCTTACTTTATTTGCGAAACGAAATTGAGAGTGACAGATTATGAAACACACATTATTATATATATGTAGCAAGAAGCTGCTGAAAATGTTGGGATGCGTGCTGGCGTTGTTGTTTTTTGCTTTTCCGGAAGTAAAGGCACAAGTGACGGTGGATGCTACCATCGACTCGTTGCAGCTGCTTATCGGTGAGCAGGCGAAAATCAAACTTCAGGTCAGTATGGATGCCAATCAGAAGTTGCAGCTTCCCTTGCTGCGTGATACGTTGGTAAGAGGTGTGGAAGTGTTGGATGTAGCCAAACCAGACACTCAATTGCTGAATGAAAACAAACGATGGCTGATTTCGCAGGAATATACGGTTACTTCGTTTGATTCGGCATTGTATTATTTACCTCCCTTCGAAGTGAAGGTGAACGGCACACCTTATTTTTCGAAAGCTTTGGCATTGAAAGTGTATTCCATTCCGGTAGACACGTTACATCCTGACCAGTTCTTCGGTCCGAAAGCTATTCGTGAAGTACCCATCACATGGGACGATGTAGCTCCATTGGTCTATTCGGGTATCCTGATGCTGATATTGGGTGCTTTGGCTGTATTTCTCGTCATACGCTATCGTGACAACAAGCCGATTATCAAGATTATCAAGATAGAGCCTAAATTGCCTCCTCATCAGGTAGCAATGAAAAAGATAGAAGAGATAAAGGCGGACAAGCAAGTGCAACGCGATGACCCGAAGCTGTATTATACGGAGTTGACCGAGGCCATCCGTACATATATCAAGGAGCGTTTCGGATTTAATGCGATGGAAATGACTTCGGCTGAAATTATTGACCGGTTGTTGGAAGAAAAAGATCAACGTTCCATTGACGACCTGAAACTCTTATTCGAAACGGCCGATTTGGTGAAGTTTGCCAAACATGCGCCGCTGATGAATGAAAACGATATGAATTTGGTGAATGCCATCGATTTCATAAACCAGACCAAGGTGGAAGAAGATCCGAATGCAAAGAAAGAACCGACCGAAATCCGTGTAGAAGAAAAACGTTCGAAACGAGGACGTATCGCCTTGATATGTAGCATTGCCGTTGTAAGTATCGGTGCTGTGGTATGTATATACTTGGTGGTCCGGCATATCATCGATTTGTTCTTCTAATTAATTAAACTGTAGAGACTATGAATTTTGCAAATATTGAATACCTGTTTTTGTTGCTCCTGCTGATACCTTACATTGTGTGGTATTTTATGCGAAGAAAAAAAACAGAGCCTACTATGCAGGTCTCCACGACCCGCATGTACATGAATGCACCACGAAGCTGGAAATTGTATTTGCTTCATGCGCCTTTCTTGTTGCGCATTGCGGCTTTTGTGATGATTGTGCTGGTGCTGGCGCGTCCGCAAACTACCGACAACTGGCAAAACACGGAGATAGAAGGTATAGACATCATGCTGTCGGTTGACGTTTCAACCAGTATGCTTGCCGAAGACCTGAAACCCAATCGTCTGGAAGCAGCAAAGAAAGTAGCTGCCGAATTTATCAACGGGCGTCCCAACGATAATATTGGGCTGACTATTTTTGCCGGAGAAGCATTTACGCAATGTCCGCTTACCATCGACCATGCTGTGTTGCTGAATCTTTTCAACAGCATTAAGGGTGACATTGCACAACGTGGGTTGATTGAGGACGGAACAGCTATCGGTATGGGGCTTGCGAATTCTATCAGTCGCCTGAAGGACAGTAAGGCAAAGTCGAAAGTGATTATTCTGTTGACTGATGGCAGCAATAACCGAGGAGATATTTCACCACTGACGGCGGCCGAAATAGCCAAGCAGTTCGGTATTCGGGTGTACACCATCGGGGTGGGAACAAATGGAACGGCACCTTATCCGATGCCTACTTATGCGGGTATCCAATATGTGAACGTGCCCGTGGAAATAGATGAGCAGACTCTGATCCAGATAGCTGGTACTACGAACGGAAACTACTTCCGTGCCACAAGCAACTCTAAGTTGGAAGAAGTCTACCGCGAGATTGACAAGTTGGAAAAGACCAAACTGAACGTGAAAGAATTCAGCAAGCGTGAGGAGGCTTATCTGCCTTTTGCCTTGGTGGCATTCTTGTGCATTTTGCTTGAGCTTGTCTTGCGTAATACTGTATTAAAGAAAATACCTTAAAAAAGAAAAGCTATGTTTCGATTTGGAGAACCCATATATTTATATTTGCTATTTGTATTGCCGGTACTGATTGGACTGTACTTGTATTCCAACTGGCGCAGGCGTAAGAAAATCCGTCAGTACGGTGATCCGGAATTATTGGCGCATCTGATGCCTGACGTATCGAAGTATCGTCCCGATGTTAAGTTTTGGCTGGTGTTCGCAGCATTGGCAATGGTCATATTCATGCTGGCACGTCCGCAATTCGGATCTAAAATGGAAACTGTGAAACGGCAGGGAGTGGAAACTGTCGTGGCACTGGACATTTCGAATTCAATGCTGGCAGAAGATGTGACACCCAGTAGGCTGGAAAAATCAAAAAAACTTATTTCACGTTTAGTCGAGACATTCAACAATGACAAAGTGGCTATGATTGTCTTTGCCGGTGAAGCCTTTACCCAGTTGCCTATTACCAGTGATTATATATCGGCCAAGATGTTTTTGGAAACCATCAGTCCGTCGCTCATTTCTACTCAAGGAACTGATATCCGTGGTGCTATTGACTTGGCAATGAAGAGTTTTACACCAAATACGGGTGTGGGACGTGCCATCGTGCTTATTACTGATGGTGAAAACCACGAAGGAGGAGCGGTGGAAGCAGCACAACAGGCAGCCAAGCAAGGAGTACGTGTGTTTGTATTGGGAGTGGGGTCACCCGATGGTGCTCCTATTCCGGCAGGCAGCAATAATGAATATCGTCGTGATAAAGATGGCAATGTCATTATCACTCGTTTAAATGAGCAGATGTGTCAGGAGATTGCTAAAGCGGGAAACGGGATGTATGTACGTGTGGATAATACTAATAATGCCGAACGTGCTTTGAATGCCGAAATCAACAAATTGGCAAAGGCAGATGTGGAGACACAAGTATTTACCGAGTTTGACGAACAATTCCAGGTTTTGGCATGGATGGCTTTGCTTTTGCTAGCTGTCGACTTGATGATACTGGAACGGAGAAATCCGCTCTTCAAGAACGTGAAACTATTTAAACAGGATTGATTATGGGACGAAAAGGATATATTTTACTGCTTGGATTCATGCTCGTATCGGTCGCTGCTTATTGTCAGAAAAGCGAACGCGATTATTTGCGGAGTGGCAACAAGCTTTACAAAGATAGCACTTATGTGAAGGCAGAAGTGGATTACCGTAAGGCTTTGGAACTGGAGCCAAAGTCGACCGATGCAATGTATAACCTGGCAAATTCGTTGCTGATGCAACAAAAGGCCAAGGAGGCAATGGAACAATACGAGGCTGCACGGCATGTGGAGAAAGATAAAATGAAGCTGGCACAGATTTACCATAATATGGGTGTCATTCTGCAATCATCGAAACAGTTGCCACAGTGCATTGAAGCTTATAAGGAAGCCTTGCGAAACAATCCGAAAGACAATGAAACGCGTTACAACCTTGCTTTGGCACAAAAACAATTGAAAGACCAGCAGCAAAATCAGCAACAGGATCAACAACAGCAACAGAAGCAAGACCAGAAGCAAGACGAAAAACAACAGAATAAAGACCAGCAAGACCAACAAAAGAAAGATCAGCAACAGCAGAATCAGCAACAGCAGCAACAGCAGCAGAACCAAATGTCGAAGGAAAATGCCGAACAGTTGCTGAGAGCTGCAATGCAGGATGAAAAGAACGTGCAGGACAAAGTGAAAAAAGGTGTCCGCGTGGAAGGGCGAAAGCTGGAAAAAGACTGGTAAGAAACCGGAAAATTTAGCCAACTGTAAATAAAACAATAATACACAATGAGAAAACTTATCTTCTTACTACTGTTAGTCATTGCGGCTTTGCCGATGCAGGCAAAGAATGGAGCAACGCTTACTGCCAACGCACCAGAAGTTGTGGTAAGTGGCGACCAGTTCCGACTGACATTTACAGTAAATACACAAAAAGTGAAAGATTTTCTGGCTCCATCCATCAAAGGATTTGATGTGTTGATGGGACCTACTCGTTCGCAACAGTCCAGTACGCAAATCATTAACGGAAAGGTGTCTTCGAGCAGTTCCATCACATATACTTACATCTTGATGGCAGGCAAGGAAGGTACATATACCATTCCGGCTGCCAGCATTGAGGTGGACGGGGAAAAAGTGTTTTCGAATGCGCTCACCATCAAGGTGCTCCCGCCCGACCAGACGGCTGGCAATTCGCAGGCTAATCAGGGAGGAGGCGGTTCGTCATCGTCGCGCGGACAGATAGCCGGAAGCAGAATCACCGATAAAGACTTGTTCATTACAGCTACTGCATCAAAGACTACTGTCTATGAGCAAGAAGCTATCTTGTTGACTTATAAAGTCTATACGTCGGTAAATTTGCGCCAGCTGATGGAGGACATGCCGGATATGAAGGGTTTCCAGATGCAGGAAATCCAACTGCCCCAGCAGAAGCAATATTCGATGGAGCACTATAATGGGCGTAATTACAACACAATCATTTGGCGTCAATATGTCTTATTCCCACAACAGACAGGCAAGCTGGAGATTCCTGCTGTCACTTTTGATGGAGTCGTGGCTCAGCAGACCATTTCGGATGATCCCTTTGATGCGTTCTTCAATGGAGGAGGATATATTGAAGTGAAGAAAAAAATTGTGGCTCCGAAAGTGGTCATCAACGTTAAACCTCTTCCTGTTAAGCCAGCGAACTTTTCAGGAGGAGTAGGAGAGTTTACAATGACATCTTCTATCAACGCGAAAGAAGTGAAGACCAATGATGCTGTGACCATCAAGCTTACCATCAAGGGAGCAGGCAATATGAAGCTTATCACCAGTCCGGAAGTGAAATTCCCCGAAGATTTTGAAGTATATGATCCGAAAGTGACCAACAATTTCGATGTCTCGCGTGCAGGATTGTCTGGTACGCAAACTATTGAGTATCTTGCTATTCCGCGTCATGCCGGCAATTTTACTATTCCTCCGGTGGAATTTGTTTATTTTGACTTAAAGAGTCAGTCGTATAAGACCTTGAAAACTGAGGCATACGATTTGAAGGTGGAAAAAGGTAAAGGTAATGCCGACCAGGTGATAGCTGACTTTACTAATAAGGAAAACGTAAAGGTATTGGGACAGGATGTACGTTTCATCAAGCTGGGCGATACGACACTTACCCCGAAAGGCGAAGTCTTTTTCGGTACTATGGGATATTGGCTGGGTTATCTTATTCCGTTTATTGTGTTTGTAGCACTGGTCGTTTTCTTCCGCAAGCAGGCGGCCGAGAACGCCAATGTAGCAAAGGTGAAGACCAAGAAAGCTAACAAAGTAGCCACTAAGCGCATGAAGTTGGCAGGAAAGTTGTTGGCAGAGAATAAGAAAAATGAGTTTTACGATGAAGTGTTGAAAGCTTTGTGGGGATATATCAGCGATAAGTTGAGTATTCCGGTTTCGCAACTCTCAAAAGATAACATTGAAGCAGAACTGACCAAGCACGGAGTGGCCGAAGACGTGACAAAGACATTCATCAACGCCTTGAATGAATGCGAGTTCGCCCGCTATGCACCCGGTGATGAGAACGAGGCAATGGACAAAGTGTATGCCACTTCGGTGGATGCCATCGGTAAGATGGAGAACAGTATCAAACATTAAATTAATTAAGGAGAAACCGGATATGAAAAAACTGTCTATATTGTTCGTTTTTTTGATAGGCGCAATGCAATTGGCTGTTGCCGCCACGAAAGTGGAAGGCGACAAGGCTTATCAGGAAAACAAGTTTGAAGATGCCATCAAGATATACGAGTCGGTATTGGCTGATGAAGGTGAGTCGGCAGCTCTGTATTACAACTTGGGCAACAGTTATTACAAGACGAAAAACATAGCCAAAGCGGTGCTGAACTATGAACGGGCATTGTTGCTGAATCCAGGAGATGCCGACATCCGTTTCAATCTTGATTTGGCGCGTAGTAAGACTGTTGACCAGATAACTCCTACCAGTGAAGTGTTCATCGTGACGTGGATGAAAAACATCACCAACTTGATGAGCGAAAAAGAATGGGGTACAACAGGTATTGTTGCTTTCTTGCTTTTGTTGGCTGGGTTGGCACTGTACATTTTTGGCAATCGTTTGATATTGAAGAAAGTAGGCTTCATTGCTGCCGTGCTGTTCCTTGTCGTATGTGTGTGCGCTAATATTTTTGCTGGTGGGCAAAAAAACAAGGTAATAGACCGCAAGAGTGCCATTGTGATGGAACCAACGATAACCGTAAAAAGTACGCCTAACGAAAGTGGTACCGATTTGTTCGTGCTGCATGAAGGTACGAAAGTATATATTGAAGACAATTCGATGAAAGGGTGGAAGGAAATCCGGCTGGAAGATGGTAAGGAAGGCTGGCTTCCCACAACTTCTATCGAAGTGATATGAAAATTGAATCTGAAACCGGGCACAGGGAACACTGTCTATTTCGGATTTGCGGGATAGCATTGATGGAGAGCACGGCATAGGCGTGTCCCTGTGATTTATGCATGAAGTGATTGATTATGGACATACAGCAACTTATTGAAGTCGACCAACAGCTGCTTTTGGCACTGAACGGAAGCGGTTCGTTGTTTTGGGACGGGGTGATGTGGGTGGTATCCGACACGAAAACCTGGCTGCTGGCAGCTATTGTGTTGATTTATATCATCTTTAAAAACACCAAGTTGCTTCATGCTCTGTTTATCGTTGTGATGGTGGCTGTGGTTATCACATGTGCCGACCAGTTTGCTTCCGGTCTGTGCAAACCTTATTTTCATCGTTTCCGTCCAGCTCAGGATCCCAATCTGATGTACTTGGTGGATGTGGTGAATGGTTATCGGGGAGGACAATACGGCTTTATTTCCAGCCATGCAGCCAACACATTTGCTTTCGCTACGTTCATTTCATTATTGATTCGCAATCGTTGGCTTACGTGTGTGATGTTTCTGTGGGCTGCGGTTCCTTCCTATTCACGCATTTATCTGGGCGTGCATTATCCGGGCGATGTGCTGTGCGGTGCCTTGGCTGGAAGCGTGATTGCCGTCATTGTTTATGCGGCTTATCGTTTTGTTGCTTGCAAGTATTTCGAATGTCCCAAGTATATTTCGGGGCAATATACAGCCACCGGTTTTGAAGTGGATGACATCCGTATGTTCTATACAGCACTGCTTATTACTTGTCTGTACATCGTAGTGGGCGGTATGGTGCTGTCTAAGGGGCTCCATTTTTGATATACTTTGAACGATGTGAATTGTGCATTTTAATGAAATATACACTGTCGGTATCACTCCTGTTGCCAGCCCTGTTGCCAGTGTCACGCTGGATTATAAATCCGCTTCTTCAATTACGCCGGATTACACATCCGGCATGACAAGCAAGCTTTGTTTTCTCCGCAATATAGCTGCATCGTTTGTAAGATTATTAATCTTCAGGCTGTAAGATTAATAATCTTTCGGCGTGAAGATTAATAATCTTACAAGCAAGGCAGCCATGTGGCTTGGATTATCGGACTAAACTGATGTTCTGGTTTGGCTTGGAAAAAAAGCTGATGGATATAAAGTGTACGGGCACAAATCCGGCTTGACAAATGTGACAAGCGACAAAAATGCATAAATTAATGCTGCAGGAAGTATAAATTTTCTTTCCGGGAGAAAAAATGGAGAAAAATATTTGCTGTTTCATATAATTTTATTACATTTATATCGTGAATTAACTAAATGATTTGTCTAACTTTAAAATTTTGACTACTATGAACAGAACGATAACTTTTAATGAACTTCGTAAAATCAAGGATTCACTGCCAAGCGGGAGTATGCACCGTATAGCCGATGAGCTGAACCTAAGTGTGGAAACGGTGCGTAATTTCTTTGGAGGACATAATTTTAAAGACGGTAAAAGCGTGGGCATCCATTTGGAGCCGGGGCCGGATGGAGGGCTGGTAATGTTGGATGACACGACTGTACTTGACAAGGCTCTTGCTATTTTGAGAGAGCAACAGGATGCCTGAAAAGAGTGTTCACCACAGATTGCACGGATGGAAACGGAATTTCTTAGTGCATCTGTGGTGAGTTTTTTATAAACTATTAAATTTTGAGTTATGGAAGATAAACTTGTTACATTAGCTATTCTGACGTACTCGAAAGCTCAAATCCTTCAGTCCGTATTGGAAAACGAAGGCATAGAGTCATACATTCACAATGTCAATCTGATTCAGCCGGTCATATCTGCCGGCGTGAGGGTACGCATCAAAGAGAGTGATTTGCCCAAGGCATTGAAGGTCATTGAAAGTTCTTCGTGGCTTTCGTCTGAAATCTTGCATGAGGAATCACCTAAACCTGTAGGTTCACCGCAAGTGCTGATTCCGGTAGACTTTTCAGACTATTCGTTGAAAGCCTGTGAGTTCGGTTTCCATCTGGCTGAACGGATGCAGGCGGAAGTCGTGTTGCTTCACGTACATTTTACGCCCATTTATATGCCTAGTTTACAGTATGCTACTGACCATTTCGATGTGCCTGCTGTCGAAAACATTCCTTCGATAAAGAGTATGCTGGAAGATGTTCACCAAAAGATTAATAAACTGACTCAGGACATTGACAAGAAGATGGAAGAGGGTACTTGCCCGAGGGTGAAATATACTTGTATCTTGCGTGAAGGAATCCCGGAGGAGGAGATATTAAGCTATGCGCGTCACGAAAGGCCGCTTATCATCGTGATGGGAACGCGGGGCGAGCACCAGAAAGACCTGGAATTGATAGGTAGCGTAACGGCGGAAGTTATTGAACGCAGCCCGACGTTTGTATATGCCATTCCAGAACGTGCTCCATCGAAACCGATAGAAGACATTCACAAGGTGGCTTTGTTTACGAGTTTTGACCAGCGTGACCTGATAGCTTTTGATTCGCTGATTACAACGTTCAAGGATAACCAGTTTGAGGTAACTTTCATACACATTAATTCGCACGAGGAGAAGCGGAAATGGAATGAAATTACCCTTGCCGGAATTAAGGAATATTTCAAGAAACAATATCCGGACATTGAGTTTAACTATCTGAGTGTTGATGAAGAATATCTGCTGGATAATTTAGACCGATTTGTGCAGGAAAATCAGATTGATGTTATTTGCACGTCCAATTACAAGCGGAACATCTTTGCCCGCCTGTTCAATCCGAGCATAGCGCGCAAGATGTTATTCCATTCGAACACGCCACTTCTGATTATCAAATAAAATTTGAAATTTATGTTATTGACAACTACAAACATTGTTGAGGGTAAACGTGTTACCCGATATTTTGGAATCGTCTCGGGCGAAACCATTATTGGTGCCAATGTGTTCCGTGACATTTTTGCCAGTATTCGTGACATTGTGGGTGGACGCAGCGGCTCTTATGAGAAGGTGCTCCGTGAGGCCAAAGACACTGCATTACGTGAAATGCAGGAACAGGCTCAAAATATGGGTGCGAATGCAGTCATAGGAGTTGACTTGGATTATGAAACCGTGAATGGTTCAATGTTAATGGTTACGGCTAGCGGAACGGCAGTTACTGTTGAGTAATTGCTTGCCTGGGGTAGCAAGATAAACAAGGGGCATGGTAGAACACTTGTTTCAACCAAGTTCCTTGTTCTTGTTTACAGAAGAGAATATGTGAAAATAGCATGTGGAATAATTATTATTTCGTCGTTCACACATGCTATCTTATGTCTCATATCCCAATGATAAAATAAGAGCCTGTTTAAATTTTCCGATAAAGTAAGAAGCTGTTTTGAATTTCTCCAAAAAGTTTTTCTTGGCTTGATGTATCCGTTTTCGTGTGTGCTTTGGGCGATTTTTTGGTCCTTTTCGCTCCTGTTCTTCGTCAGATAGCCCGCTATCTTCCTCATCACAGAAGCGGAAATGCCTCAAAAACTTATCCCAAATCATCGCACGATAAATTCAAAACAGCTTCTAATATTCTATCAGGTTCTTTTGCGTTTGTTTCCGGTCTGTTTCCCCGATTTTATTCGCAAAATTAACCTGAGCAAAATTTAAACAGGCTCTAAACTGTAAGTTCTTTATCTGAAAAAGGTACTTATAAATTAAAAAGCTAAGGAGGCGCGTCAGGGGATTATTTCCCTCCGCCTTTCTTTTGCGGCCGCCGGTTGTTGAACGAGCGTTTTTTCCAACCTCCCTTTCTTTTGTTTCCGGGTTTGTTCCGGCTGCTGGTGTGCGGGGCATAAACGGGAGCTTCGCCCAATTCGGCTGGGACAGGCAGTTTATAAATCTCTTTCCCTAAGAAATCCTCTATCTGTTTGAAGCGGGTTTGTTCATTTTCACTGATAAACGTAATGGCACATCCGTCATTGTTGGCGCGTGCCGTACGTCCGATACGGTGCACATAGTCTTCGCTGTCATGAGGCACATCGTAATTTATAACCAAACGGATATCATCGATGTCAATGCCTCGTGCCACAATATCGGTGGCTACCAGCATATTGATGCGCCCGTTGCGGAACTCGTGCATAATCTCGTCGCGTTGGCTTTGTTCAAGGTCGGAGTGCATCTCGCCCACATTCAACTTGAGTCGCTTCAATGCCTTGGCTACCTCTTTCACTTTCAGTTTTGAAGAGGCGAAAATGATGACCCGTTCCGGTTCCTGTTGCTTGAACAGGCTTTCGATGATGCCTAGCTTTTGCGCTTCGTAGCAAACGTATGCCGCCTGAATGATTTTGTCGGCAGGCTTTGATACAGCAAGTTTTACTTCCGCAGGGTCATGCAGGATGCTTTGTGCCAGTTGCTGTATCTTGGCTGGCATCGTGGCGGAGAACATGATTGTCTGTCTTTCCTTGGGCAGGTATTTCACAATCTGCATAATGTCATCCGAAAAACCCATATCCAACATCCGGTCGGCTTCGTCAAGTATAAAAAAGGAGACTTTCGACAAATCGACGTACCCCAGACTCAAATGACTGATGAGACGTCCCGGAGTAGCAATCACGACATCGGCTCCCAGTGTCAATCCTTTCTTCTCCTGTTCGAACCGTACCCCATCATTACCTCCATAAATGGCTACACTGGAGACAGGCATAAAATAAGAAAAGCCTTCCATCTGCTGGTCGATTTGCTGTGCCAGTTCACGGGTGGGTGCCATAATCACACAATTGATGGCATCGGCAGGATATCCTCCCTTGCTCAGCTGGTTGATGACGGGCAACAAATAAGCTGCGGTTTTGCCTGTACCCGTTTGCGCCACGCCTATCAGGTCTCTACCTTCTAAAATGACAGGGATGGTCTGTTCCTGCACCGGAGTACATTCTTTAAAGTTCATCGCATCGAGTGCATCCAAGACACTCTCTTCCAAATTCAGTTCAGTAAACTTCATATATATCGTTTCTATTATATTCAACTGTTGGCACGTTCGTCTAGGTATGAGTCTTTAAATCCTAGGAAATACAGCACACCATCCAGTCCGATGGTATTGATGGACTGACGTGCATTCGCTTTTACTTTGGGTTTGGCGTGGAAGGCAATACCCAGACCTGCTATCGACAGCATCGGCAGGTCGTTGGCTCCGTCACCCACGGCGATAGTCTGTGCGATGTCGACGTTTTCTACCTGTGCTATCAGCTGCAACAACTCCGCTTTTCGCTTTCCGTCTACTATGTCGCCTACATAGCGTCCGGTCAGTTTTCCGTCTACGATTTCCAGGTTATTGGCATATACGTAGTCGATGCCGAATTTCTCTTTCAGGTAGTTGCCGAAATAAGTGAACCCTCCGGAAAGAATCGCAATTTTATAACCGTATTTCTTCAATACGTACATCAGCCGTTCTACCCCTTCGGTGATGGGCAGGTGTTCGGCAATATCCCTCATTACACTTTCATCCAATCCCTTGAGAAGTGCCACGCGTTCTGTAAAGCTTTCGCGGAAATCAATTTCGCCACGCATCGCCCGTTCGGTAATGGCGCGTACCTGTTCGCCTACGCCTGCACGTTCCGCCAGTTCGTCTATCACTTCGGTTTTGATGAGTGTAGAGTCCATATCGAAGCATATCAGGCGGCGCATCCGGCGGTACATCGTATCCTTTTGGAAGGAGAAGTCCATCTCCAGCTGGTTGCTCAGCTTCATCAGTTGGCTTTGCAGTTCTTCGGTGTCATGGGGAGTCCCTCGTACGGAAAACTCAATGCAGGCACGTACCCGCGCTTTTTGCTCATCTAAGGGAATACGGCCCGTCAACCGTCGGATGGCATCAATGTTCAACCCCTGTGCAGCAAGGATTTCCGTGGCTCCAGCTATCTGCTGGGCGGTCAGCTTACGCCCCAACAAAGTCAGGATGTAGCGGTTCTTGCCTTGCATGTTGACCCATTCCTCGTATTCCTCCGTCGAAATGGGATAAAAACGGATGTTAATGCCCAGTTCGGAGGCTTTGAACAGCAAGTCCTTCATCACGTTGCCCGAATCTGTTTCGCGGCATTTGAAAAGAATGCCCAGCGATAGCGTACTATGGATATCTGCCTGTCCGATATCCATGATATCCACTTCGTAACGCGAAAGTATTTCGGTAATGGAAGCCGTCAGTCCCGGACGGTCCAGTCCGCTGATGCGTATTAAGATGAGTTCTGTGTTCGTACTGTCCATGCTTATTTATTCAAACTGTTATTCTTTGCAAATATACATGATTATTTTGATACGGAGCCGGATTTCGGATTGGAAAACTAGGCAAGTGCATCAAATTTGTGGGTAATTTGTGGGCATTTGCCGTTTTAAGATGCACTTATGTCCGTTGGCTTGTGCACATAGGTGCGCCGGCTGATGGACATAAGTGCATTAGCTGACGAGTATAAGTTCATTTCTTTACCTGACGGGATGGAAGCTGAACCGGAAGTGTACAGATACAATCTTTAAACGTATAAGGAGAGGCATTCCAGTCTACGGCAGGAGTCCAGCGCGGCATTTTCCGGATGAAGCGCAACACCTGTTCGTCAAAGTCGGGGAAAGGTCCGGGATGAAGCACCTTTACCTCTTCTGGATAACCATAATCCGTAATCTTGAAACGGTAAACACCTCGTACCCCTGAAGCATTGCTCTGTCCATAAACTTCAATCAGGTTCTGCTTGAAGTATTGTTGCAGCTTATACATGCCTCCCGGAAAACTGGCAGACGAATCATAATCGACAAACATCGAGTCGGCACAGGCTTCCCATTCCTGTTTTTCTTTCAGACGGCGCAGGTAACGATAAGGGCGGAACTGCACATAAATGCCATACGTGCAGGAGACAGGCTTTCCTTGTTTGTCAAGTGCCGGAAGAGCATGCGGCATTTGCCTGAGCAGACGTGTCACCTCCTCCGCAAAAGACTCATGGCTGCTTTGTATCGTCAGGATGTTTGTGGCAATTCCCAAGGTGTCCAAGTCAAGCTGGCAGAATGCATAGCCTCCCTTGCCTTGCTTCAGCATTTCTTCCGGATAAATCATGTTATCGTAACAATAGGCTTCTATCGTGGGATATCCGGCAAAACGAGCCGTATCGCCCAACGTTTCGCGGGGAGTCAGCAAGCCTCTTGCCCAGATACCGTGCCAGGCAGGAAAACGGTCTTCGGGGAGCGGGTCATCCTGTATTTCTTCCCATAACCGGTTGGCCGTATGCTCTGTCTGTTCCCAGTCTGTTTCGTGATGCATGATACGTTGGAATACAGAATCACTCCAATCGACCAGCTTCCGGCAAAAGGAACTGTCTGTTAAAGGTGCCCATATTTGTGTCAGATGAAATGCTTCCGCAGAATCGGGTATCGCAAAATAACATGTGTAGCCATCCAGTCCCATTGTGTTGAAATCTGTATCTTCCGCCAGCCGGATAGCCTTCTTGAAAAGACGTTGCACGGCTTGGCATACAGAGAGGGAGACCGTAACCTTGTGCTTACGAAAGGTGGAATCGGGAGCAGAAAAGCCATTTCCCTTTATCGCATAAAGTGTGGCTTGCTTCCGATGCCCATTTCCCTGCAATCCCCACATCCGGAAATAATCTCCCCATGCAGCGTAATGCAGGTAGCAAACCTGTGTATGGGGTGAAAGCGTACGTGTAAGAAATTGTCTTATCTCTTGTCTCTTGGCCGTATCGTTTACCAGTTCCAAATAACGGTAAGTGTCTTGTGCCGGCAGCCACACGGCATTCAAGAGTAAGCCTAATAGGAAAAGAAAACGTTTCATAATCCGTATCCTTATTTTTATGAATGATTGTAAAACCCGATTGGATGCCATAAATATGCGAAAAAGAAACGATAATACCAAGCATAAGAGAGATGGATTTTATGCTGAAAAACATAATTTTTCTTATTTTTAGATACAATGAAAGCCTAAAATGCCTATCTTTGCAGCGATTTCAAAACGAAAATGGGAAGTAGTGGCACAAATGTTACGCTTTCTATCCAACGATGTTCCGGGAAGAAATCACTGTAGAACGACAGTCCCGGATAGTATTAACTAAAATCAAATTACATGACTAAAAATGTAAAATGGTTTTTTGTTGTATTAGTATTCAGTTCTTTGATTTCTCTTGCGTTCAGCAATGAGAATGTTCATGCAGAGAAGTTGCGGGAAGGTGACAAGATTCCTGCGTTGGTTCTTTGCGACACCGTGCAGCCGCTCGACCTGCACTCCGCCCGTGAAGGGTATACGTTGTTGAGCTTCTGGGCAAGTTACGATGCGGTGTCCAGGCAAAACAATGCCGCATTGGCGCATTTGGCCGGCGAGACGGGCCAAGTGGAAATGCTCTCTGTTTCCTTCGACCGCTATGCATCGGTATTCCATGCAACGGTAGAGCAGGATGGACTAGAGGATGTCCGCTGCTTTGTGGAAACGAACGGTTCCGATTCGGAGGCATTTCGCGCATTTGACCTCAAGCAGGGTTTCACCAATTATCTGGTGGACAGCAAAGGGGTGATTGTGGCGAAAAACGTGATTCCCGCCGAATTGGCTTCTTACCTGAAAAAGTAAAGAAGATTCTTTTTGACTTGAATACAACAAAAAGCAAACAGTAAAAAGTCATCTCAAAGTCTTTTTGAGATGACTTTTTTTAATGAATATCCGCATTTAGTGTAAGCATTCGATAAACTACAAGTTTTAAACCTTTATATACAACAATAGCGACTGTCACTATGAACCTAATAGTTTCAGTCGCTATTATTTTGTTGAACCTATATGTT
>NZ_NFJA01000048.1:0-28631 GCF_002159615.1 Bacteroides sp. An279 | reverse complement strand
CGTACCTTTGCTCACGGGTTAAGTGCTTATACTTCATAGACAATACAAAAGTAATTAATCCGTGGGAGACAGAGGTCTCCCTTTTTTATTTTGTATTGCCGGATGACCCGAAGCCCGGCTTCCACCGCCTTCCTCCGCCCTTTCCGCTACGCTCCAAGGACGGAGGAAGGCGGTGGAGGAGTTGCACTTCTAACTTGACGGTGGGGTGCTGATTTGGAATGAGTTTTTGAGGTATTTCCGCTTCTGTAACGAGGAGGATAGCGCGGACTATTTTTGCAGGATGCAGCCGGTTGCGGAAACCCGCGGATATAGGTGCGCCGGCAAACGCATATAGGTCCATCCGCTGTAAGATTATTAATCTTCAGGCTGCAAGATTATTAATCTTACAAGCGGAAGATTATTAATCTTACACCAGACGAAGTTATCTGCACTGGGGGAAGAAGATAATAACAACAACTAAATATGAGTCAAAAGCAGAGGTAAAAACCGGAATATCGCAATTGCAAGCCTACGAGGATAAGAAATGCAGTCCGGTCTTTTTGAGGCAGCACCTGTCATGTCTGAATGCCTTTATCGGTGGAATCATATATGTGCAAAATTACTTCCGCCAACGGGTGTTGGATATATAATAAGGTGTACAGAATAGGTATCGGTTGCCGGGAAGTGGACAATAGAACAGGTTTTGGCAGAAATTTGTCCAAATATGTTGTGTAACACACAAATTTATGAACATAACTCGTAAGGAATTTGTAATATTGCAGTCGAATTAGTGTAAATGATACACTTTACTGATAATGGCCGGTTCTTGTAACTTGCGTGACCTTTTGGACATCTAATTAACATGAAACATAAATTAAAAAAACAAACGTGATTATGAATTGGAATTCAAGTGAATTTGTTTGGCTCGACTGGGCGGTTCTCGTCATCGGGGTCATTCTGATTGCGTGGGCGGTGTACCGTGCAATCCAAAAAGACAAAAAGCAACAACAAGGGGCTAACAGTGAAGATTACCTCTTCGGAAAAGGAGAGCCGTGGTACATTATCGGTGCGGCTATCTTTGCCGCCAATATCGGGTCGGAACACCTGGTCGGACTGGCAGGTACAGGAGCCAAGGACGGCGTTGGTATGGCACACTGGGAGATGCAGGGCTGGATGATTCTTATCCTCGGATGGCTGTTCGTCCCCTTCTATCAATTATTGAACAATAAGTTGGGCAAGATTATTACGATGCCTGACTTCCTGAAGTTCCGTTATACGAAGCGTACCGGTTCGTGGCTTTCCATCATTACTTTGATTGCATACGTGCTGACAAAAGTTTCTGTAACCGCATTCACCGGAGGTATTTTCTTCGAATACTTATTGAATATCCCGTTCTGGTACGGTGCTATCGGGCTGATTGCTATTACAGCGGTATTTACTGTTTTCGGTGGAATGAAAGGTGTGATGACCTTGTCGGCTATCCAGACTCCTATCCTCATCATTGGTTCTTTCCTTGTCTTGTTTTTAGGACTGCATCTGTTGGGAGATGGAAGCATTGCCGAAGGCTGGTCGCAGATGATGGTTGTATGTAATGCTGCCCACGACGGCTTTGGTACTACGCACATGTTCCATACTGATCCGGCAGATCCGATGTATCCCAAATTCCCGGGTTATGTAGTGTTCCTCGGTGCGTCTATCATTGGTTTCTGGTATTGGTGTACCGACCAGCACATTGTACAACGTGTGTTGGGGCAGACTAAGGGCGAAGACAATTCAGTAGTAATGGCACGTGCCCGTCGCGGTACGATTGCAGCCGGTTATTTCAAGTTGTTGCCTATCTTCATGTTCTTGATTCCGGGTATGGTGGCATACGCACTCTCGATGAAGGCGGGAAGCGGTATTGAGATGGATATCACTAACACACATGATACTGACGGCGCATTTGCCATGATGGTGAAAAATATCTTGCCGGCAGGGGTCAAAGGTATTGTGACCATTGGTTTTGTATGTGCCCTCGTTGCATCGTTGGCAGCATTCTTCAATAGCTGTGCTACGTTGTTTACCGAAGACTTTTATAAGCCGATGAAGAAAGGCATGAGCGAGAGCCATTATGTGTTTGTAGGCCGTCTTGCAACGGTAGTTGTTGTGCTTCTGGGATTGGCTTGGATGCCGATTATGATGAACATGGGTAACCTGTACTCTTACTTGCAAGACATTCAGTCACTGATTGCTCCGGCAATGGTGGCGGTGTTCTCGCTGGGTATCTTCTCAAAGAAGATTACTCCCAAAGCCGGCGAATGGGGACTTATCGGTGGCTTTTTGATTGGTATGGTGCGCTTGTTCACCAATGTAGTTACCGAATCGGGCACCAAGGTGATGGAAGGAGCTTTCTGGGAATACACGTCTTGGTTCTGGCAGACCAACTGGCTGGTGTTTGAAGTATGGTTGCTTGTATTCATTATCATTCTGATGGTTGTTGTGTCTTGTTTTACACCCGCTCCGTCCAAAGAACAGGTGGAAGCGATTACCTTCACCAAAGATTACAAGAAGGCTATCCGTGAGAGCTGGAATAAATGGGATGTCATCGCCACATTGGGTGTTGTTGCCTGCTGTGCAGCTTTCTACTGGTATTTTTGGTAAAGAGTAGATGAATGATGTTTTAAATAAAAAATAATAAGCGATGAAAAACATTCGGAATTCATTTTTAGGAATGAGTGCGGCACTTGCCTTGATGGCATCTTGCACTACGCAGGAACAGAAACCTGCATTGACCCTTTCGGGATTGGATCCTGCCAATTTTGAAACGACTGTAGACGGGACAAAAGCGGTTAAACTTTATACGTTGACAAATCATAACGGAATGGAAGTCTGCATTACAAACTTTG
The DNA here is from genome assembly GCF_002159615.1 of Bacteroides sp. An279. Taxonomy (NCBI): domain Bacteria; kingdom Pseudomonadati; phylum Bacteroidota; class Bacteroidia; order Bacteroidales; family Bacteroidaceae; genus Bacteroides; species Bacteroides sp. An279. Next base: position 25,767 of record NZ_NFJA01000048.1, on the reverse strand, counting down.
GTGGACGTATTGTCTCGCTGATGGTGCCGGACAAAAATGGCACGATGACAGATGTGGTGCTGGGCTTCGACAGCATTGCCGATTACCAGAATATCCCGAGTGATTTCGGAGCAGCCATCGGGCGTTATGCTAATCGTATTAATAAGGGGCAGATGAAAGTGGACGGCACTTTGATTCAATTGCCGACAAACAATTTCGGACATTGTCTGCACGGTGGACCTACCGGTTGGCAATATCAGGTGTATGAAGCTAATCAGACCAACGACAGTACTTTGGTCTTGACGATGAACTCGGCAGATGGCGATAATAATTTCCCGGGTAATGTGACTGCACATGTGACTTACGCATTGACAGCCAATAATGCCATCGATATCAAGTATGATGCTACTACCGACAAGACCACGGTAATCAATATGACCAACCATTCATACTTTAACCTGAATGGCGACCCCTCCAAGCCTGGAACCGACCAGATTCTGTATGTTGCGGCAGACAGCATTACTCCTGTCGACAGCACGTATATGACCAATGGCGAGATGATGGCTGTAAAGGATACTCCATTCGATTTCAATACGCCGAAGCCTATCGCTCCGTCTGTAACCGATTTTGAAAACGAACAAGTGAAGTTCGGTAATGGATTCGACCATAACTGGGTACTGAAGACTAAAGGCGATATCAGCCAGGTAGCAGCCAAGCTGACCAGCCCGACTTCGGGTATCAGTCTGACCGTATACACCGACGAGCCTGGTATCCAGGTTTACACAGGAAATTTCTTGGATGGAACCGTGAAAGGTAAGAAAGGCATTGCTTATCCGCAACGGGCTTCTGTATGTTTGGAGACTCAACATTATCCGGATAGTCCTAATAAGCCGCAATGGCCTTCGGTTATCCTGGAACCGGGTGAAACTTATCAGAGCCATTGTATATTCCAGTTCGGTATAGAAAAATGATTTTATGAACGATGTGTCTACATATTACAAGAATAATCCGAAATTTTTCGTCGGTATTGATTGCATCATATTCGGTTTTGAGAAAGAACAATTGAGCTTGTTGTTGCTTCAGCGTAATTTTGAGCCGGCAAAGGGTCAGTGGTCTTTAATGGGCGGTTTTGTCCAGGAAAATGAAAGCGCGGATGATGCGGCAAAGCGTGTGCTGTACGAACTGACCGGATTGAAGGATGTTTATATGGAACACATCGGAGCTTTTGGCAAGATAAACAGAGACCCGGGTGAACGGGTTATCTCGCTTGCTTATTATGCACTCATCAATACGAATAAATACGACCGGGAGCTGGTGCAACGGCATAATGCGTATTGGGTAAATATTGATGAGATACCTGATTTGATTTTCGACCATAACCAAATGGTAGAAAAAGCCCGGACGGCCATGAAGGAAAAGGCTTCTACCGCTCCCATTGGTTTCAATTTGCTTCCAGAGCTTTTTACACTTACGCAATTGCAAAGCTTGTATGAAGCTATTTATGGCGAACCAATGGATAAACGCAATTTCCGGAAGCGAATTGCGGATATGGGTTATATCGAGAAAACAGATAAAATAGATAAAACAGGTTCTAAAAGAGGGGCTTATCTGTACAAGTTCAATGATAAGGCTTATCAGCGGGACCCGAAATTCAAACTATAAGACTTATGTTAGAAGATTTGAAAGAAAAAGTGTTTCAGGCAAACCTTGATTTGGTGAAACATGGATTGGTGATTTTTACATGGGGTAATGTATCTGCTATCGACCGCGAAAAAGGGCTGGTAGTGATTAAGCCCAGTGGCGTAGCTTACGATGTAATGAAAGCATCGGATATGGTGGTGGTAGATTTGGATGGCAATGTAGTGGAAGGTGATTTACGTCCTTCCAGCGATACGCCGACTCATCTGGTTCTTTATAAGGCATTCAAGGAAATAGGTGGGGTGGTGCATACGCATTCTACGTATGCTACTGCATGGGCACAGGCCGGATGCGACATTCCGAATATAGGGACTACACATGCCGATTATTTTCACGAAGCCATCCCTTGCACGGCGGATATGACCGAAGAAGAGGTGAAAGGCGATTATGAATTGGAAACCGGAAACGTGATTGTAAAACGTTTCGAAGGAATGAATCCGGTTCATACTCCGGGTGTATTAGTGAAAAATCACGGACCTTTTGCGTGGGGTAAGGATGCTCACGATGCAGTTCATAATGCTGTAGTGATGGAGCAGGTGGCAAAAATGGCAAGCATTGCATATGCCGTCAATCCGCATCTGACGATGAACCCCCTGCTGGTAGAGAAACATTTCAGCCGCAAGCATGGTCCGAATGCTTACTACGGACAGAAGAAATAACATACTAACTTTTTAAAATACATAGAACTATGAGCACATTTGATCAATTTGAAGTATGGTTCGTAACAGGAGCTCAGCTTCTGTACGGAGGCGATGCTGTTATCGCAGTAGACGCACACAGTAATGAAATGGTAGCTGGATTGAATAACAGTGGAAATCTTCCGGTTAAAGTAGTATATAAAGGTACGGCTAACTCTTCAAAAGAAGTGGAAGCAGTAATGAAAGCAGCCAATAACGATGAGAAGTGTATCGGTGTTATCACGTGGATGCATACATTCTCGCCTGCAAAGATGTGGATACATGGCTTGCAACAATTGAAGAAACCGTTGCTTCACCTGCATACTCAGTTTAATGAAGAAATTCCTTGGGATACCATGGATATGGACTTTATGAATCTGAACCAGTCGGCACACGGTGACCGCGAGTTCGGACATATTTGCAGCCGTATGCGTATCCGTCGTAAAGTAGTAGTTGGTTATTGGAAAGATGCGGAAACCCAACGTAAGATTTCCGTTTGGATGCGTGTATGTGCAGCTTGGGCAGATGCACAGGACATGTTGATTATTCGTTTTGGCGACCAGATGAATAATGTAGCCGTAACGGATGGCGACAAGGTAGAAGCTGAAGTTCGGATGGGATACCATGTAGACTATTGTCCGGTAAGTGAACTGATGGAATATCACAGCCAGGTGAAAGACGAGGATGTAAAAGCATTGGTGGATGAGTATTTCCAGCTGTATGACCATGATAAAGAACTGGAAGATCAACGAACCGAAGCCTATGGAAAGGTATGGAATTCGGCTAAAGCGGAACTTGCCTTGCGTGCTATTTTGAAGGCAAAAGGTGCGAAAGGCTTCACTACTAACTTTGATGATTTGGGTCAGACAGACGGAAGTCATTTCGACCAGATTCCGGGACTTGCATCTCAGCGTCTGATGGCAGAAGGTTATGGCTTCGGTGCTGAAGGTGACTGGAAATCAGCAGCCTTGTACCGTACGGTATGGGTGATGAATCAAGGTCTGCCCAACGGATGTTCGTTCTTGGAAGACTATACGTTGAACTTCAATGGTGAAAGAAGTGCTATCCTGCAGGCACACATGTTGGAAGTTTGTCCGTTGATTGCAGCTCAAAAGCCACGTCTGGAAGTACATTTCCTGGGTATCGGTGTCCGTAAGAGCCAGACTGCCCGTTTGGTATTCACTTCAAAGACGGGTACTGGATGTACAGCAACAGTGGTGGATATGGGTAATCGTTTCCGTTTGATTGTAAACGATGTAGAATGTATTGAACCGAAACCGCTGCCTAAATTGCCGGTAGCTTCTGCATTGTGGATTCCGCAGCCTAATTTTGAAGTAGGTGCAGGTGCATGGATTTTGGCTGGTGGAACTCACCACTCTTGCTTCTCGTACGATTTGACTGCAGAATATTGGGAAGATTATGCTGAAATCGCAGGCATCGAAATGGTACATATCAACAAAGATACCACCATTAGCGACTTCAAGAAAGAACTCCGTATGAACGAAGTTTATTATATGCTGAATAAAGCTCTTTGCTAATAGTTGATCGGAACACAGAGACACGGAGCACTGAGGTTTTATTCGTAAATAGATTCTCTGTGCCTTTGTGTCTCTGTGTTTTATTTTTATTATTTATTATAATCATATAATCATATCATGAATACAGACACAAAATCAATTATCGAATCAGGAAAGGCTATTTTGGGTATCGAATTGGGTTCGACTCGTATTAAAGCAGTATTGATCGACCCCGAAAACAAACCTATAGCTCAGGGAAGTCATGTTTGGGAAAACCAATTGGTAGATGGACTGTGGACTTATAGCATTGATGCCATTTGGAACGGACTTCGGGATTGTTATGCCGATCTATGTGCTGATGTAAAGAAACAGTACGATACGGATATAGAAACTTTGGCGGCTATTGGCGTTAGTGCCATGATGCACGGTTATATGGCTTTCAATGATAAAGAGGAGATTCTCGTTCCGTTCCGTACGTGGCGCAATACCAATACAGGCATAGCTGCAGCAGCTCTTTCGGAAGCATTTGTTTACAATATTCCGTTGCGCTGGAGCATCTCTCATTTGTATCAGGCTATTCTGAACGGTGAATCACATGTAAAAGATATTGCTTATCTGACAACTTTGGCTGGATATGTGCACTGGCAGTTGAGTGGGAAAAAGGTATTGGGCATCGGCGATGCTTCGGGTGTGCTTCCCATTGACCCTGCTACAAAGAATTATTCGGCAGAGATGGTGGAGAAATTCGATAAAATGGTTGCACCGAAAGGCTTTTCTTGGAAATTGACCGATATTTTGCCTAAGGTGTTGCAAGCCGGTGAGAATGCAGGTTTCCTGACACCTGAGGGTGCTAAAAAACTTGATGGGTCCGGCCGTTTGAAAGCAGGCATACCTTTGTGTCCTCCCGAAGGAGATGCAGGAACAGGTATGGTGGCTACCAATGCTGTGAAGCAGCGTACAGGTAATGTATCGGCAGGTACTTCTTCGTTTTCTATGATTGTACTGGAGAAAGACTTGTCGAAACCGTATGAAATGATTGATATGGTGACTACGCCTGACGGCAGCCTGGTTGCCATGGTACATTGTAATAATTGTACTTCCGACCTTAATGCCTGGGTTAATTTGTTTAAAGAATATCAAGAACTACTGGGGGTACCCGTAGATATGAATGAGGTTTTCGGAAAACTGTATAATCATGCTCTTGAAGGAGATGCTGATTGTGGTGGACTGATTTCTTACAATTACATTTCGGGTGAACCGGTAACCAGACTTGCTGAAGGAAGACCTTTGGTTGTACGTTCTGCCAATGATAAATTCAACCTTGCCAACTTTATGCGTGCCAACCTGTATGCATCTGTGGCTGTACTGAAAATAGGTAATGATATTTTGTTCAACGAAGAGAAAATCAAAGTAGACCGTATTACAGGTCACGGAGGATTGTTCAAGACAAAAGGGGTAGGACAGCGCATTTTGGCGGCAGCACTCAATTCGCCTATATCTGTTATGGAAACGGCCGGTGAAGGCGGTGCCTGGGGTATTGCTTTGTTAGGGTCTTATTTGGTGAACAATCCACAAAAATTGTCGCTTGCCGATTTCCTTGATGAACAAGTATTTGCTGGGAACACAGGTGTGGAAATTAAACCGGACCTGAAAGATGTAGCAGGATTCAATGCATACATTGAAACTTATAAAGCTGGTTTACCTATCGAAGAAGCAGCTGTAAAATATAAGGTTAGTGAATGAGCCGATTAATGATTAATTAAAGAAGAAAAAATGAAAAACAAACTGATTCTTAGTGGCTTGATGCTGGGCGTCAGCCTTGCTGTATCCGCACAACAACACGCGACTGTAACCGTTCACACAGAAAAGGCTGAACAAATCATTCCGAAAGAAATATACGGACAATTCGCCGAGCATTTGGGTACCTGTATTTATGGGGGCTTGTGGGTAGGTGAGGATTCTCCTATTCCTAATACAAACGGATACCGTAATGATGTACTTGAAGCGTTGAAAAAATTGAAAGTACCTGTATTGCGTTGGCCAGGCGGATGCTTTGCCGATGAATATCATTGGATGGATGGCATTGGACCCAAAGAAAACCGCCCGAAAATGGTGAACAATAACTGGGGAGGGACTGTAGAAGATAATAGTTTTGGTACTCACGAATTTCTTAACTTGTGCGAGCTTTTGGGTTGCGAGCCTTATATCAGCGGCAATGTGGGAAGCGGAACAGTAGAAGAAATGGCAAAGTGGGTGGAATATATGACATCTGAGCAGGGAAGCCCCATGGCAAAGTTGCGTTTGCAGAATGGACGTGAAAAACCTTGGAAAGTAAAATACTTTGGTGTAGGTAATGAAAGTTGGGGTTGTGGAGGCAGTATGCGTCCGGAATATTATGCCGATTTGTATCGTCGTTATTCTACATATTGTCGTAACTACAATGGAAATAAATTGTTTAAGATTGCCAGCGGTGCCAGCGATTACGATTATAATTGGACAGAAGTGTTGATGCAGAATGTCGGTCATCGTATGGATGGTGTATCTTTGCATTATTATACAGTACCTGGATGGACTGGAAGTAAAGGTTCTGCTACTAAGTTTACAACCGATGATTACTATTGGACGATGGGTAAATGCCGTGAAATTGAGGATGTGTTGAAGCGTCACATGGCTATTATGGATAAATATGATCCGAAGAAACAAATTGCTCTTATCGTCGATGAATGGGGTACTTGGTGGGATGAAGAACCCGGTACAATTCCCGGCCATCTGTATCAGCAGAACACGATGCGTGATGCGTTTGTAGCTTCACTTACATTGGATATCTTCCATAAATATACCGACCGTGTGAAGATGACCAACATAGCCCAGATCGCTAATGTGCTGCAATCGATGATTTTGACGAAAGAGGACAAAATGGTCCTGACGCCGACTTATCATGTATTCGAAATGTATAATGTACATCAAGATGCTACGTTCTTGCCATCAGACCTGCAATGTACCTATAAGAATGTGCGTGATAATCGTGTGGTACCTATGATTAGTACAAGTGCTTCGCGTGACAAGGAAGGACGTATTCACTTGTCGTTGTCTAATATCGACCTTGAAGAATCGGCTGAGGTAACCGTTAACCTGGAAGGTCTCGAGGGGAAACAGGTTACGGGACGTATCCTGGCTGCAGATAAGATTGATACGTATAATACGTTTGAAAATCCGGATGCCGTTACTGTGAAGGATTTCAAGGATGTTAAGTTGCAAAAGGGCGGTTTGTTGGTAAAATTGCCTGCTATGTCTATTGTTACACTCGAAATCAAATGATAATTTATGAATAAATCAACAATTTTCAGTTTGGCCTTGGCGACTTGTTGCTGTACGGGGCTGGCGGCACAGGAAGTCAACCACATGGTGGTAAAGGCAAACAAGCCAGGTGCCGAAATCCAACCCACCATGTATGGACATTTTTTTGAGGATATTAATTATGGTGCAGATGGAGGATTGTATGCCGAATTGGTCATGAACCGTTCATTTGAATTTCCCAATCGTCTGCAAGGCTGGAAAACATTCGGTAATGTTACGGTCTTGGAGGATGGACCTTTCGACCGTAATCCACATTACATTCGTCTTGCAGATCCGGGACATCCGCATAAGCGTACAGGGGTAGTCAATGAAGGCTTTTTCGGCATTGGATTGAAAGAAAATGCTCAATACCGCTTTACTGTGTGGGCCAGAGGAAACGGGCAGAAGATCCGGGTGGAACTCATTGATCCGTATTCGATGGGGGAAACTCAGGTGTTGACTTCGGGAGACGTAGCCTTGAACTCGGCTGATTGGAAAAAATATGAATTGGTGCTTACTGCTCCACAAACCATTGATGCGGCACAGCTGCGTATCTTCCTGGCTTCTGCAGGCAATGTTGACTTGGAGCATATTTCACTTTTCCCCGTCGATACATGGAAAGGGCGTGAAAATGGTTTGCGTAAAGATCTTGTACAGGCCTTGGTTGATACCAAACCAGGTGTATTCCGTTTCCCTGGTGGATGTATCGTAGAAGGTACACATATCAATGACCGTTATCAATGGAAAAACTCAGTAGGTCCTGTAGAGAACCGTCCGTTGAACTCGAACCGATGGGAATATACTTTCCCTCATCGTTATTATCCTGATTATCACCAGACATATGGTATGGGATTTTACGAACTTTTCTTGTTGGCTGAAGATATGGGCGCTGAGCCTCTTCCGATTGTTAATGTAGGTCTGGCATGCCAGTATCAAAACGATGATCCTAAAGCGCATGTCCCAGTGGACAGCCTGCAAAGCTATATTCAGGACGCACTTGACCTTATTGAGTTTGCCAATGGTGATGAAACAACAAAGTGGGGTAAACTTCGTGCCGAAATGGGACATCCCGCTTCTTTTAATATGAAATTTATTGGAGTAGGAAACGAACAGTGGGGACCGGAGTATCCCGAACGTCTGAAATATTTTGTCGATGCTATCCGCAAAGCTTATCCCGATATTCAGATTATCGGTTCATCTGGTCCGAATTCGGAGGGTAAGGACTTTGATTATTTGTGGCCTGAGATGAAAAAGTTGAAAGTGGATTTGGTCGACGAACATTTTTATCGCCCCGAAGATTGGTTCTTGAAGTCGGGCAATCGTTATGATAATTATGACCGTAAAGGACCGAAGGTGTTTGCAGGAGAATATGCTTGCCACGGAAAAGGAAAGAAATGGAATCATTTTTATGCATCATTGCTTGAAGCTGCTTTCCTGACAGGAGTGGAACGTAATGCTGATGTAGTGTATATGGCTACTTATGCTCCTTTATTGGCGCATGTGAAAGGCTGGCAATGGCGTCCGGACTTGATTTGGTTTGACAATTTGCGTAGTGTACGTTCATGCAGCTGGTATGTGCAATACCTTTATGGACACAATAAAGGTACACAGGTTGTGCCTTTGTTGATGGATGGCAAGGCTGTAAGCGGTCAGCCAGATCAAAATGGTTTGTTTGCCAGCGCTGTGTGGGATGAACCTACAAAAAGCTATATCGTTAAGATTGTCAACGTATCCGATAAGGCTCAATCTGTAACGGTAGAATTTGATGGCTTGAAAAAGAAAAAACTTGCTACGCAGGCCGATTGTATCCTGTTCCACTCGGATAATCCGGATGAAGAAAATTCGTTGGATAATCCCAATCTGATTACTCCGAAAGAAAGTAAAGTTACTGTTGATGGTAAGACTTTGCAGTCTGAAGTAGGTGCACAGACTTTTGTTATCTATCGTGTAAGTATGCAGGAATAATCTCCCTCTTGTAGGGAAACAGGTTGAAGGAAGAACTGGTTTGCCATTTTATTGGAATAATACCTTGAACTAGCTATATCTCCATTGCTGTTTTGGTGATATTGATAGGGCAAGGTATTATTTTGTTTGGATGGTTTATATGTGGTGAAATGTCGGATGATTAGAGCATTTTTTGTATATTGGAGGTAAGAGCCTGTCGTTTAAATTTTGCTCAGGTTAATTTTGCGAATTGTTTTCGAGGATGTTTTTCTGATTTTATAAGGAGGATAGCGGGCTATCTGACGAATAAAATCGGGGAAACAGACCGGAAACAAACGCAAAAGAACCTGATAGAATATTACTTTATTGGAAAATTTAAACGTACAAATGTACGACAGGCTCTAAATGTGAATGTCCGCTCCGTTTAATTAATATGCTTTCAAAAAGATGATATACTTCATAAGCCATTCCAGTTAATTGCGACAGCTTACGAAGATAATTGGAACGGCAAAGTAAGATATCTTCATCTGGAAAGTGCCTGTTATTGGGGGTAATTGCGTATATTGCATATTTTGATTAAAAAACCCTGCCTTTTGATCAAAAAATAAATATTTGATATGATTTCGTTTGGCTATTTCACAATAAAATTCTATTTTTGCACCCGAAATAAAGGTAATGCGGTAGTAGCTCAGTTGGTAGAGCATCAGCTTCCCAAGCTGAGGGTCACGGGTTCGAGTCCCGCTTACCGCTCTTAAAAGATCCTTGGTGGCTAAACAAATGGCCATCAAGGTATTTTTATGTAGTAATATTTCTGAAAGAATGCCTGGTTGAACGGGCACTGTCTCTGCCGATGCAGTATATATTTTTGAACATCTTTTACTCTGAATGTATACTTTTGATGCATTTATCTTAAAAACAGTGCCTGAATCTTTTGTGGATATTATTTGAATCGTAAAAATGTCGTAATATAATACTTGAGTAATATAATGATAAAAAATATGGATGAAATACTGGAACGGATGGGTATAAAGGTGTTGAATGAGATGCAGCGTGCATCCCTACAGGCTTTCGGTGAAGGAGGCGATTTGGTCTTGCTTTCGCCGACAGGCTCAGGTAAGACGCTGGCCTATTTGTTGCCGTTGGTTTCTTTTCTTAAATCCGGTGTGAAGGGAGTGCAGGCAGTAGTGCTGGTACCTTCGCGTGAATTGGCCTTGCAAATTGAGCAGGTGTTTAGGCAGATGGGTACTCCTTTCAAGGTGATGAGCTGTTATGGTGGCCGTCCGGCGATGGACGAACACCGGACGATGAACAGCTTGTTGCCTTCAGTTATCATCGGTACGCCGGGACGCATGAATGACCATTTACAGAAGGCGAACTTTGATGCCTCAACGGTACGGATGTTGGTTATCGATGAGTTCGACAAGTGTTTGGAGTTTGGCTTCCAGGAAGAGATGGCTTCTGTGCTCGGGCAGTTGCCATGCGTGGAGCGGCGCCTTTTGTTATCAGCTACGGATGCCGAGGAAATTCCCCGCTTTGCTGGAATGAACCGTATGCATAAGTTGGATTTCCTACATGCTGGTATAGGTTCGCGCCTGCATATATATAAGGTGGAGTCGCCTGTGAAAGATAAGCTGGAGACATTGTACAAGCTGCTCTGTTGCTTGGGTGATGAGTCAACGCTGGTGTTTTGCAACCATCGTGAGAGTGCGGAGCGAATAGGGACGTACCTGCGTGGAATGAAGGTGTATGCCGAGGTGTATCACGGAGGAATGGAACAGGAAGAGCGTGAGCGGGCGCTTTATAAGTTCCGTAACGGTAGTTGTCCGGTATTGGTGTCGACCGATCTGGCGGCACGTGGGCTTGACATTCCCGAAATCCGTAATGTGGTGCATTATCATCTGCCTGTTTCCGCTGACGGTTTTGTACACCGCAACGGACGCACAGCACGTTGGGAAGCTGAAGGCAATGCTTATGTCATCCTTTATAGTGAGGAGCAGTTGCCCGGATACTTGGACGGGGAGATGGAAATGTTTGAGTTCCCTCAACGATTGCCCGAACCTGCGCTGCCTCGCTTCGTGACCTTGTATATCGGGAAAGGGAAAAAGGACAAGGTCAACAAGGTGGATATTGTGGGTTTTTTGTCGAAGAAGGCTAACCTTGGGCGTGATGACATCGGCAAGGTGGACGTGAAGGAACGTCATGCCTACGCTGCCATTGCACGCAATAAATGCAAACAAACATTAAATCTTATACAAAATGAAAAGATAAAAGGGGTAAAAGCTTTGATAGAATTGGCAAAATAATAACTTTGTGTCAGAAATATCTCAGTGAACTTCTCAGTTACGTACAAAATGCTATGATTGCAGGACGGATGTAAATCATAGGGGGATTGAGATGTGTCAATATGTAATCAAAATCACGATTCAGTTCTTATTTTGTAAGAAAAAAGGTGGTCCCGGCATAAAAATATAAGGAAATCTTTTGGGAGTCTAAAAATTATCACTATATTCGCAACAAAAGAATTTAATGATATTGTCTAACCTAAACAAACTGCCAAATGAAAAAACATAATTTTAATGCGGGACCTTCTATTTTGCCTCGCGAAGTAATCGAGAAAACAGCTCAGGCAATTCTGGACTTTAACGGTTCAGGGCTTTCGTTGATGGAAATCAGTCACCGCGCTAAAGACTTCCAACCGGTGGTGGACGAAGCTGTGGCATTGTTTAAAGAACTTTTGAATATCCCTGACGGCTATTCGGTATTGTTCCTAGGGGGTGGTGCGAGCTTGGAGTTCTGCATGGTACCCTACAATTTATTGGAAAAGAAAGCCGCTTATCTCAATACAGGTACTTGGGCAAAGAAGGCGATGAAGGAGGCTAAGGCTTTCGGTGAGGTGATTGAGGTGGCTTCTTCGGCAGATGCCAACTACACTTTCATTCCGAAAGGGTATGATGTACCTGCTGACGTAGACTATTTTCACATCACGACTAACAATACCATCTATGGTACAGAGTTGCATGCCGATCCGGAAGTGAACGTGCCGTTGGTGGCAGATATGTCGTCTGATATCTTTTCACGTCCGATTGACGTATCGAAGTATATCTGTATTTATGGCGGCGCGCAAAAGAACCTAGCTCCTGCAGGCGTGACTTTTGTTATCGTGAAGAATGATGCGGTAGGGAAAGTTTCGCGTCACATTCCGACCATGCTGAATTACCAGACCCATATCGAGAAGGGCTCTATGTTCAATACACCTCCTGTAGTGCCTATTTATGCGGCTTTGCAGACCTTGCGTTGGCTGAAGGCGCAAGGCGGGGTAGAGGAAATGCAGCGCCGTGCCAAGTTGCGTTCGGACATGCTGTATGCCGAGATTGACCGCAACAAGTTGTTCCGTGGCACGGTGACGGCTCCCGAAGACCGTTCGTATATGAACATTTGTTTTGTGATGGCTGACGAATATAAAGAACTGGAAGCTGATTTCTTGAAGTTTGCCACCGAAAAAGGTATGGTAGGCATTAAGGGTCACCGTTCGGTCGGAGGATTCCGTGCTTCATGCTACAATGCACTGCCTGTGGAAAGCGTACAGGCATTGATTGACTGCATGCAGGAATTCGAGAAGATGCATTGATTTGCTCAGTTATGTTTCACGGGAGTTAAAGGTAGTTATGTTTCACAGGAGTTATCACTTCGTTCAAGGAGTTAAAGGTCAATACTCTTGCCTCTGAAAATTGTAAAAGGTATTGGCATCTAACTCCCTCTAACTTCTTTTAACTCCCTCTAATTTATTAATTTAACATTGGATTTCTATGAAAATATTGGTTGCAACAGAGAAACCGTTTGCTAAGGTAGCGGTAGACGGTATCCGTAAAGAAATAGAAGGAGCTGGTTACGAATTGGCCCTGTTGGAGAAATATACCGATAAGGCGCAATTGCTGGATGCGGTGAAAGACGCAAATGCTTTGATTATCCGGAGCGACGTGATAGACAATGAAGTGTTGGATGCTGCCAAGGAACTGAAGATTGTAGTACGTGCCGGAGCGGGATATGACAATGTAGACCTTGAAGCGGCTACGGCTCATGGCGTATGCGTAATGAACACGCCGGGGCAGAACTCGAATGCGGTGGCAGAGCTGGCTTTCGGAATGATGATAATGGCTGTCCGCAATTTTTATGACGGCAAATCCGGTACGGAGTTGAAAGGCAAGAAACTGGGTATTCATGCCTACGGAAATGTGGGACGCAATGTCGCCCGTATCGCTAAGGGTATCGGCATGGAGATTTATGCTTACGATGCTTATTGCCCCAAAGAAGTGATGGAGGGTGACGGAATCGTTCCGGTAGATTCCGCCGAAGCCTTGTACGAAACCTGTAACGTGGTTTCGCTTCACATCCCGGCTACTGCTGAAACGAAGAATTCCATCAATTATGATTTGGTGAACCGTATGCCGAAGAACGGGCTGCTGGTGAATACGGCACGTAAGGAAGTCATTAACGAGGCAGACTTGCTTCGCTTGATGAACGACCGTCCAGACTTGAAGTATGTGACGGATATCATGCCGGTCCATCATGCCGAATTTGCCGAGCAATTCCCCGGACGTTATTTCTCTACTCCGAAGAAGATGGGCGCACAGACCGCCGAAGCCAATATCAACGCGGGCATAGCAGCCGCAAAACAGATTGTCGGCTTTTTGAAAGACGGATGTGAGAAGTTCCGGGTGAATAAGTAACTATCAATTAACAATTAATAATTAATAGTTAATAATTGACTATGCGGCACTGTGATTGTTTTGTTCTTTCGGATTACAAATCCGGCGTAGCAAAATCCATACCGCGTATGATATAATTATTAATTATTAATTATCAACTGAATACTATGGTAAAGATAAGACCCTTTAAAGGCATACGTCCGCCGAAAGAGTTGGTGGAGGAAGTGGCTTCGCGCCCCTATGACGTGCTTAATTCGGAAGAGGCGCGGGCAGAAGCCGCGGGCAATGAGAAATCGCTGTATCACATTATCAAGCCTGAGATAGACTTTCCCGAAGGAACGGATGAGCATGACCCGCGCGTATATGAAAAAGCGGCAGAGAATTTCCGGATGTTCCAAGAGAAAGGCTGGCTGGTGCAGGATGAAAAGGCGTGCTATTACGTCTATGCCCAGACGATGGACGGGAAGACCCAATATGGATTGGTGGTAGGTGCGTACGTGCCCGACTACATGAACGGGAACATCAAGAAGCACGAACTGACCCGCCGCGATAAGGAAGAAGACCGCATGAAGCATGTACGGGTGAATAATGCGAATATCGAACCGGTTTTCTTCGCTTATCCGGAAAACGCGGAACTGGATGCGATTGTGAAGAAATATGTGGAACGGAAGCCTGAATACGATTTCATCGCGCCGGGAGACGGATTCGGCCACACATTTTGGGTAATAGACGCGGAGGAGGACATCGAAGCCATCACGCGTGCATTTGAAAAGATTCCTGCCATGTATATTGCCGACGGGCATCACCGGAGTGCGGCGGCTGCACTGGTGGGGGCGGAGAAAGCCCGGCAGAATCCGAACCACAAAGGGGATGAAGAATACAATTACTTCATGGCAGTATGTTTCCCCGCCAATCAGTTGACCATTATTGACTATAACCGGGTTGTGAAGGATTTGAACGGATTGACTCCACAAGCTTTCATCGAAGCTTTGAGAAAGCATTTTGAGGTGGAGGAGAAGGGGGCGGAAATCTATAAGCCGCAGGCTTTGCACAACTTTTCGCTTTATGTAGGGGGCAAATGGTATAGCCTGACCGCGAAGCCGGATACGTATGATGATAATGACCCGATAGGCGTGCTGGATGTGACGATTTCTTCCAGATTGATTCTGGATGAGATATTAGGCATTAAGGATTTGCGCTCGGACAAGCGCATTGATTTCGTAGGCGGCATCCGTGGATTGGGAGAGCTGAAGAAGCGGGTGGATAGCGGCGAGATGCAAATGGCGCTGGCGTTGTATCCGGTATCGATGAAGCAGTTGATGGACATTGCCGATACGGGCAACATTATGCCGCCCAAAACCACCTGGTTCGAGCCTAAGTTGCGTTCGGGGCTTGTTGTTCATAAGCTGGAATAGGAGTTAGAGGGAGTTATTTCAGAAACGCAGATTCACGCAGATTTTCGCGGATTATTTTAATTGAATATCCGCAAACATCCCATGTAGGGGCGTATCGCATACGCCCGAATTCGTCAACTAATCCACGTGGATGTCTTCAGGGCGTATGCGATACGCCCCTACAAGGCAATTGGGTGAAATGCGGATATTCAAATTATTTTAATTTACGATTTGACAATTTACTATCTACTATTTGAGCATTAAATCGTACTTCGTAAATTGAAAAATAGTAAATTAAAATAATCCGCGAAAATCTGTGTTTCTGATGTCGGTTTCAGAAGCAAGGCTATTGGCCTCTAACTCCTTTCTAACTCCCTCTAACTCCCTTTAACTCCTTTCTAACTCCCTCTAACTCCCTTTAACTCCTTTCTAACTCCCTCTAACTCCCTTTAACTCCTTTCTAACTCCTATCCCATAAATGAAGAATTGTAAAAACGCAAAAATTCTTTGTTCTTCATTCTTCATTCTTCATTTAAAAACTCCTATCTTTGCACCCGGTTTTGAAAAACGGATTGGATTTATGGAGCGTGTTACATTCAAAGGGTTTGCGTATGGAGCTATAGCAGCTGCCAGTTATGGGTTGAATCCCTTGTTCGCCTTGCCTCTTTATGCCGATGGCATGGGGGCGGATTCTGTGTTGTTTTACCGGTATGCCTTTGGGCTGGTCATGCTTGGCGTGATGATGTTGGTGCAGAAGCAGTCGTTTGCATTGCGCCGGTGCGAAGTGTTGCCGTTGGTAATCATGGGACTGCTCTTTTCCTTCTCGTCGCTTACTTTGTTCTTGTCTTATAATTATATGGATGCGGGGATTGCCTCCACCATCCTGTTTGTCTATCCGGTGCTGGTGGCCATTATGATGGCGGTATTCTTTAAAGAAAAAGTTTCCCCGATAACAATGATTTCTATCGCATTGGCGTTTACGGGCATCTCGTTGCTTTATCAAGGCGAAGGCGGGCAGACTTTAAGCCTGACGGGCGTGACGCTGGTCTTTATATCCTCGCTCACGTATGCTCTGTATATAATAGGTGTAAACCGTTCGGTATTGAAGGATATGCCTATCGCCAAGCTGACATTCTATGTCTTGTTGTTTGGCTTGAGCGTCTATGTGATACGCTTGAAATTCTGCACCCAACTGGATGTAGTCAGCCAGCCGGTATTATGGATAAATCCGGTATGCCTTGCCTTGTTCCCGACCGTTATTTCATTGGTGGCAATGACAAAGTCCATTCATTATATCGGTTCGACTCCAGCCGCCATATTAGGTGCATTAGAACCGCTGACCGCTATCTGTTGCGGGGTGTTGGTGTTCGGCGAACGGCTTACTCCCCGCATTATATTGGGAATTGTGCTGATACTGATAGCCGTGACACTTATCATTCTGGGCAAGTCGTTGATTCGCCAGCTTCAGGTACGGGTGATTCACCGTAATCATCATTTCCCGCAACGTTAACCGAAAAAGGCAGGAGGACACGTGGACGATACCTATAGAACCATAACCGGACCTTCGGAAGCTGTTTATACGGAGAAGCGGAGCAAGTTTATCGCCGTTGCCCTTCCTGTGCGTACCCTTGAAGCGGTGAAAGAACAGCTGGATATTTACCAGAAGAAATATTACGATGCCCGCCATGTGTGTTATGCTTACATGTTAGGGGCGGAGCGGAAGAATTTCCGTGCCAATGATAACGGAGAGCCTTCGGGCACAGCCGGAAAACCGATATTGGGGCAAATCAATTCGAAAGAGCTGACCGATGTGCTGGTGATTGTGGTGCGCTATTTTGGGGGTATCAAGTTAGGTACAAGCGGGCTGATAGTAGCATACCGTACGGCTGCTTCACTGGCTTTGGAGGAAGCCGAAGTGGTAGAAAAGACGGTTGACGAAGAAGTGGGCATCGCTTTTGAATATCCTTTTATGAACGATGTGATGCGGGTTGTGAAAGAAAATCTGCCTGAGATTGTGAGCCAATCCTATGATATGGATTGTTTCATGCGTCTGCGCATCCGTAAGTCGGAAATGCCGCGTTTGCGTGCGCGGTTGGAAAAGGTGGAAACGTTGCGCTTTGTGTAAGGTTTAAATTTTGCTCAGGTTTATTTGCGAATTGTTTCCGGGAATGTAATGATGCCGCCTTGTGGTATTCGTACGACGGCGTTCGCACAGGCAAACGGGGACGGTTGCTTATCAAAGGCGGGAAAACACTCGATAAATAACCTTAGGAACATAGCTGAAAGCAATATTTTTATACTTTTGCATCGAAAATAATGATTATATGAGACAAATAATATACGCAATTATAATATTATATTCTATTTTGATAATTTCAGGATGCAACGGAAATAAAACAACAAACAAACTGATGCCGGAACTTGAACAAGCGGAAAAGGTAATGTTCGACCATCCGGACAGTGCATTGCATCTATTGGAAAGTATGGAGATTCCTTCGTTACAAACTGATAAGGAGAACCATGCGCTGTGGTGTCTGCTGACCTCACAGGCAAAGGTAAAACAGCTGATGAAAATCTCTTCCGATTCGCTTGTACGGATAGCATACGATTATTACAAGCCTACAAATAATGCCCGTAGAAAGGCAATGTCGGCCCTCTATATGGGAAACATCAATTACAATTTGGGTCATATAGAAGAAGCAATGAAGTATTATTTGGAAGGTAAATCAGAAGTAGAAAAAACGGAAGACTATAAAACAGGATACCTTATAATGTCTTCTTTAGGAAAGTTATATTTATATCGTAACTTAACAGACTATGCACTGGAATCCTGCACAAAGGCATACGATTATGCTGTCAGAGATTCAAACTTACGGTATCAAATGGGTGCATTACAATATTTAGCCAGATGCTATTGTATCTCAAATAAACTTCCCAAAGCGATGGAGTCCTATCAAAGATGTAGTGCAATAGCAGCAGAACTTGGACTTAAAAATACGGATTATTATTATGACATTCAACGTGAAATAGCTTTAGTGTATACGAATAGTCATAAAATAGAAAAATCTTTAAGTATTTTGCAGTCATTTCCAATAGAATATCGTCCATTCTCATTAATAGGCAAGAACTATTTTCGTTTAGGCAAATTAGATTCAGCTTTTTATTATCTAAATAAAGCATTGAATACTGATAATATTTATACAAAGGCATCTATTTATGAATATTTATATAGATTAAGTGAGAAGCCTAAATACAACCAATACCTGAAAACTTATTGTGACTCATTATTGTTTTATAATGACTCTATTATTACTATAGATAAAGGAAAACAAATCATAGCCTATAAAGAAAAGTATAATAATGAAAAATTAATTACAGAAAAACAAAAGTTGGAGTTGGAAAAAGCTAATATCACCTATTGGTGGATGTTTACTGTAGTGATAGTTCTGCTATTGGGTATTTTACTTATTTATATTTATTTGCGTAAGCGAATTACAATACAAAAGAAAGAAGAGGAGTTAACAAGTTTGGCTTTACAACTACATCAAAAAGAACTAGAAGTTGAAAAGAACGAATCATATATTGTAGAACTTCAGTCACAGTTTGCAGAAAACAATAAGAAAAAGGAGCTTTATATTGAGCAGATAGAGGCACTCAAGAATTTGAAAAAAGAAAATGAACGTTTGTCTTTAGAGAAAAATATGCTACATGAAAAGATTGCTTCCTATTCTATATCTTCTCATGAATTGTCGAATGTAAAGACTTTATCTGATAGACTTCTATTATTAGAAAAAAGGGAAAAAGAATTATGTTCTTTATTGTTGACGCAAATACCATTCTTACGAAATCTTCATTTGAAGCCTGTCTACTTGAATGATACGGAACTAAGTGACATATGTCAAGTAACAGATAATATATTTCATAATTTCACACAACGATTATCAAAAGAAATCTCATCCCTCAGTGAGCACGAAATAATTTTATGCTGTTTGATTAAACTTCGTTTTTCCATCACAGAAATATCTGTTTTTTTGAATATAGCTCCAACATCAGTTTCACGAAGTAAACTTCGCATAAAAACAAAGATTTATTCAGAGTTGGGTGAATTTTCAAAAGAAAAAAGCCTTGATATCTGGCTTTGGGAATATTGAGGATTGCATTTGTCTATACAGGAAGATTGATACGCTTTGTAGAACATTGATTTATATTGTTTTATAAATTTCATCTTCATCGTGCTTGTCTATTCCGTATCTATATCATTTTTATCGTTATAATTAGATTCGTATCTATTTTTGCGACAGAAAAATTAACGCAAAATAGATACATGATTATGAGATTCTTTTTCTTAGCATTGTTTGTTGCTACATCATTGACAGCCAACTCACAAACGATATCAGGAAAGTTGGTTGAAGAAAATGGTAAACCGTTGCCCTACGCCAATGTGGTACTGCTCTCACTACCGGATTTGGCGTTTGTAAGCGGAACCATCAGCGAGGAAGACGGGGCTTTCACACTGGAAGCCACATCGGAGAACCAGATAGTGAAAATATCTTCCATAGGGTATAAAACGGTGTACAGACTAGTATCTCCTGCCAATATCGGTATCGTGCAACTCGAATCGGATGCACAATTGTTGAATGAAGTTGTTGTTAAAGGTAATTTACCTGTGACACGCATGAAGGGTGATGCTATGGTGACAAATGTGGAGAACAGTGTGTTGAGCAAGGCTGGTTCTGCCAATGATGTATTGACCAAAATACCGGGTATTACCAAAAAGCAGGATGCATTTGAGGTTTTCGGGAAAGGAACACCTCTTATATATATAAACGGCAGAAAACTGCATGACTTATCTGAGCTTGAGCAACTTAACTCTGATGAAATCAAGAATGTACAGGTTATCCGTAATCCCGGTTCAAGATATGACGCAACCGTAAAAGCTGTTGTCCGTATTCAAACGGTTAAACGTCAAGGGGATGGTTTCGGATTCAATTTGCGCTCCAGCTATTATCAGTCGAAGAATACGGATTTGATAGAACAGGCAAACTTCAATTACCGGCATGATAATTTGGATATTTTCGGTTCTATATATTATAATCAGATGGAAAGCTGGCAGGATTTCAGTATGAAACTGGAAGAAAGAGGAACAAAAGTTTGGAATCATGATATGAAGAGCAATGGCGAGTTTTATTCAAAGATGCTAAACGGCAATGTCGGATTCAATTATCAGCTGAATGACAATCATGCTTTCGGTATGAAATATAAGGCAGGAAAGACCCTGAATGAAGAAAATCCGCTTTCTAAAGAAACCGATATAAATGTTGACAATGTATTCTACGACAACATAAAGGTAAACAGTTGTGATTACTATCATTACGATCCCGACCATGAACTGAATGCATACTATAACGGACAATTCGGAGATATGAATCTCGATTTCAATGCCGATTATCTTCAGAATGGCAAGCGTAGCAACTCCGTATTTCAGGAAACCAGCCAGACTTCGGAAAGCCGTGATGTTCATTCTGCCAATCGTGTAAAGAACCGGCTTGTGGCAGGAAAGCTGACTTTGTCACTCCCATTGGGTGGAGGTGCTTTTGCCGTGGGCAGTGAAGTAACCTATACCCATAGAAATGACGACTATTTGAACGAAGAAAACTACGTGCCGTCTTCATTCAGTAAGATTGAGGAACTCAATGCTGCCGGATATGCGGAGTATAACCACAGTTTTCCGTGGGGTGACTGGTCGCTTGGATTGAGGTATGAGCATGTCAAGTTTGACTATTATGAAGATGGCAAGCATGTGGACGAACAAAGCCGTACATTTGATAACTTCTTTCCGAATATTTCATTCTCAACTCAATTGGGAAAAGTGCAGACACAGTTGAGCTACACGGCAAAAACCCAACGACCGACTTACAGCGAGTTGAGTAACAATATATTTTATTCAGACCGATTTACCCTTCAAAAAGGCAATCCCACACTTCGTCCTACCATTATACACGACCTGACACTTTCCGGTGTCTGGAGATTCCTACAGATATCATTGTCCTACTCTCAGACAAAGGACTGGATTCTTAATTGGGGAGAACTGGTAAATGAAGATGCCTCACTGACCATGCTGAGTCAACGCAACTGGGATAAGTCTGTTCCTATGTTTGCCGCATTTCTGTCCGCCTCCCCTAAAATCGGGTGCTGGTCTCCTATGCTGGGTATTGGTATGCAAAAGCAGTGGCTTACCATAGATTTTTTTAAGGAATCGAAAACTTTGGATAATCCCCTATTTACCGCTTCATTCAATAATACTTGGGAGTTGCCTTTAGATTTCATGGTGAGCCTTGATTCATACATACAGAGCCCGGGTGCGACACAGAATATTTATTTTGAGAAACCGAACGGGTATGTGAACGTGTCGCTCAGAAAGAGTTTTCTGAATGATGCTTTGAGCGTTGAATTGAGAGGCAATGACATTTTCAATACGAATAAGATAAGCTATAGCATGTATAGCGGCGACTATTATCTGTATCAAAAAAGCGTATGGGACAGACAGGAGTTTGTGGTGACAATCCGTTACAAACTTAATGCAGCCAAGAGCAAATACAAGGGAACGGGAGCCGGAGACAGCCAAAAGAGCCGTATGTAAATTGATTAAGACTGTAAAAATGAAAACTATCAGAATGTTATTAATATTGGTTTGTACACTTATTTCAGTTGGGGTATCGGCACAAACCATAAGTGGAAAATTGATTGACGAGGACAGCCAGCCGTTGCCCTACGCCAATGTGGTGTTGCTGTCATTGCCGGATTCGGTATTTGTTTCAGGAGCCACATCGGATGATAAAGGAAATTTTATCCTGAAAGATTTATCTTCCCGAAGCTACCTGTTGCAGGTTTCATACATAGGCTACCAGCCGCAGTCCATGCTATTAGAAAATCTGGACAGGAAAATAAACTTAGGAGATATCCGGTTGGTGCAGGATGCCGTGGCTTTAAAAGGCGTAACGGTAACAGGCAGTAATGTGGTGGAAAAAATAGACAGACAGATTGTCATCCCTTCATCTAGGCAGATTAAAGCGGCTACGTCCGGTTATGAGTTGCTGAGCCACATGCAGCTTCCGGGGCTGAAGGTGAACAGTATGGAAAGGAGCATTTCAACCTTAAGCGGAGGACGTGTGCAGTTAAGAATCAACGATATTGAAGCATCCACCGCACAGGTTCAGGCTCTGAGGCCGGACGAGGTACTGAGGGTGGAATACATTGACAATCCGGATATGCAGTATGCCAATACGGATGTGGACGCCGTTATCAACTATATAGTAAGGCGCAGGGAGTCGGGCGTTGCGGGAGGATTCAATCTGACCAATGCCGTTACGACCGGTTTTGGCAATGACAATGTGTATATCAAGGTCAATCATAAGCTGTCGGAGTTCGGTTTCAACTACTATGTGAGCTATCGTGACTATAATGACCGTTTTGTGGATGAGAACCAGTCTTTCAGCCTTCCGGACGGAAACCGTAAGCGTTATCTGAAAGGCATAACTACTCCTTTCAATTACGCCGACCATTACTTGGAGTTGAATTATAATCTGACCAAACCGGAAAGGTATGTATTCAATGCCTCTTTCACGGACAATATTTTCCGTTCTCCCCATAACGATTACGGTCAGATTATTCGGGAGGAAGGCAAAAACGACATCTATAGTTTTACAAAGAAAATCAATAGTTCCAATTCTCCTTCATTGGACCTGTATGGAAAGGTGTCGCTACCCAAGAAACAGGAACTCATGCTGGATGTGGTAGGAACCTATATCAGTTCCGACTTTGAACGGAACTACAATGAAGCACTCAGCGAAGGAGGCGCTCCATATTCTGAATACATCTACAGTACGGATGGAAAAAGATACTCATTAATTGGTGAAGGTATTTACAGGAAAAACTTCAAGAACGTGGCTTTAAGCGGCGGGTTGAAATACACGCTGGCATACACCAATAATAAGTACAAGGGTGACGTAAAGCAGACGGATGGGATGCACAGTTCGGACTTGTACGGTTATGTGCAGGTAAATGGGAAATGGAAGAAACTAAGCTACCTGTTGGGCGTAGGTCTTTCAAGGCAAAGCTATGATGAATCCGGAAAAGGGTATTCGTTCTATATGTTCCGCCCTTCGGTTTCATTATCCTACAAACTGTTTGAAGGAGCGACTCTTAAATACGTGTTTTCCAGCACGCCGAATGTGCCGTCGCTGTCATCACTCAGTGACATCCGCCAGCAGCTTACGGATATAGAGGTCAACCGTGGTAATCCCAATCTGAATCCATACCGCTCATACAGCAATACGCTTCAGCTTTCATGGGGAAACAAATGGGTGGACTTGCAGCTGAAAGGAGGCTATTATTTCAGCAAGAATCCAATCATGGAAGAGGTAAGCAGGGTGTCACAGCAAGACGGCAGCTATCTGTTCGAGTATGGTGTGGATAACCAAGACCGTTTTTCAAGGTTGAACGGGCAGCTCTATGCCAATGTGGACATTGTTCCTGATATGCTTTCACTCAGTCTCTATGGTGGTGTGAACAGATACGAGTCGAAAGGAAATGCCTATCTGCATACCTTCAACGCATGGTATGGTGGCGGCAATTTGTCATTCACTTATAAAAAGTTCTCGGCTTATGCGGTTGTCTCCAGCCGTTATAACACCTTGTTCGGTGAAACGGTCAGTTACGGTGAGAAAAACTGTATGCTTCAATGTTCATACAAAATCAAGCACTTCAATGTGGGTGCCGGTATGCTTTATCCCTTTAAGCCCAAAGGATGGAGCGGTGGCACGAAATTGCTGAGCAATGAGGTGCGGAAAGAAACTTGGTCCTTCATAAAGGATAACGGAAACATGTTCCTGCTCACTCTGTCATGGGATTTCAGTGTGGGAAAGAAACACCATGCAGGAACCAAGACCACGAACAATGTAGACCGGGAAACTGGTATTGTTATGTAACACAATCTTTAAACATATATTTAAACGACAGGCTCTAAGAGCCTGTTTAAATTTTGCTCAGGTTAATTTTGCGAATTGTTTTCGAGGATGTTTTTCTGACTTTATGAGGAAGATAGCGGGCTATCTGACGAATAAAATCGGGAAAACAGACCGGAAACAAACGCAAAAGAACCTGATAGAATATTACTTTATTGGAAAATTTAAACAGGCTCTAAGTCCGAGCACATTTTAAAACAGGCTCTTAATAAAATGTAACATGTTTGTAACATGTTTGACATAAATAGTTTACCTTTGTCCTTTACCTTTGCACAAGTTAAAAATGAAGAGACAAATGAAAAAATATCTCTCTGCGCTGTTGTTGGCGCTCTCTGTAGCATCTGTCGGTGCTCAAGATTTTAGTTGGAAAGATGCGGTTCCCGAGATTCACGGTACAGTGCGTGGAAAGTACGAATATCAGACTACGACCAATGAGCAACGTTTCCAAGTGCGTAACGCACGTGTCAGCGCGACTGGCAGACTGCTCCCTATCGTGAGTTATAAGGCTGAAATCGACCTTTGCGACGAAGGGGTTATCAAGATGTTGGATGCCTATGCAAGGGTTACTCCATTTAAAGGGTTTGATGTCACCATCGGGCAAATGCGTGTGCCTTTTACCATTGATGCGCACCGTTCTCCTCACTTGCAGTATTTTGCTAACCGCTCGTTCATTGCCAAGCAGATGGGTAGTCTGCGCGATGCGGGTGCCACGTTGAAATATAGTATGAAAGAAGGTTTTCCCTTTTCGTTGGAAGCTGGTTTGTTCAGTGGTTCAGGATTGACCGAACAGAAAGGGTGGCACAAAGCTTTGTCTTATTCAGCAAAACTGGAGATGCAGCCTTTCAAAGGGTATAATCTGACGTTAAGTACGCAGCGCATTCGCCCGTTCGACCGCAACATCTACATGTACGACCTTGGCACTTATTATGACTGGAATAACTGGCATTTCGAGGTAGAAGCAATGTATAAGGATTATGCTCACTCTTCGTTCGAGAGTGTGTGGGCAGTGGATGCTTTCATCAATTACGATTATTTCATCAAGAAAGAAAAAAGCTTGATAAAGAAAGTGTCTTTTCTGGCACGTTTCGACTATATGGGTAACAACAGCGATGAATTGGATGAGGATGGGATAGATTACATCATCACCGACCACGAGCGCAAGCGTGTTACTGGCGGTTTGACGTTTAGTTTTGGTAAGCCTTTCCAAGCCGATCTCCGCTTGAACTATGAGAAATATTTTTACGATGACAACTCGTTGGCATTGGAGTCGGAACAAGATAAATTGGTAGTAGAAATGATGGTTCGCTTCTGATAATTTGCTTTTATAAACATTTGTTTGAAGCCGTCCTGGTTGTAGTGGTTACACCTGGGGCGGCGTTTTTTTATTAGAAGCTGTTTTGAATTTATCGTGCGATGATTTGGGATGAGTTTTTGAGGCATTTTCGCTTCTGTGATGAGGAAGATAGCGGGCTATCTGACGAAGAACAGGAGCG